>CADDZK010000164.1 GCA_902812425.1 Actinomycetota bacterium | reverse complement strand
GGCCACCGATACAACGAGCCTGAGGTTCTTCTCGATGAGGCGTTGGCGGGCGCGCATATCGCCTGCCTTGGCCCTCATGCTCAGGTCTATCTCCTCCTGGTGGGTAAGGAGGTTGCCCTGTCCTATGCGCGCAAGATACTTCGGGATGAGTTCCGGCGCCTCCTCGAGGTCCCCGTACCGGAGAGGGGCGTGTGCATGGATCGACGTAGCGCTCATGGGCCCTCCTTTCCCGGAGATCGGGAGCCCCTTCGGCTGTGCGGCCGGGCGTGCGCCGCCCGGATGGTCGGACCACCAGCGCACAACCTTCGGCGGTGGAACGGGGGCGGTCCGGCAGCTTCCCTCACTACTCTCCTCTAAGCGAAACCCCAACTACTCGTAATCACATTCTCGCAGGCCTCCTTTAGCGTCCCGTTGTTATCCATTAGCGGACGGTAAAGGTTTCGTAAAAGGCGCCCCGGGCAGAACGTTAGCCTCGCTCTCCCCGCGGCACCACGAATGTCCTGACGGTGCGCACCAGGGTGCGGCGGATGAAGCTGACCGGAATTATTAAAGGGTGTCTAAGAAGTACTTGTAGCGGCAAGGCGTGGCCAGGGGGCACCCACGAGGCTCGCGGGCTCTTGAACGCCATCCTCTATGCTGTCTGCGGCGACTGCTATCCTGCGAGTTCCCGCCCTGGCAGACTGTCTACCATTACTTCATCCTCCGGCGACTCGATGCTGGGAGACTAGTCAGAGGCGTCCTGCGTGAGCGCGTCCGTACGCCAGCAGGCCGCGAGGTTCTGTCGCCAGCTTACTCGCACCGCAAACTTTGAACAGTATCCGACCGCGGGGTGAGGAGACGCTCCCGGTTGCCCGCGCCGCTTCACTCGACGACCGGTCTTTTCTCCTTTCGCAGAGTGTCCATAAACTCCCGGTCGACATGCAGGTGTTCCTGCACCAGCTCGCACGAGGTCAGCGCCATCCACTGGTGCAGTGACACGTCGGCGAAGTGGTCGCTCCTGAACATCTCCAGAAAACGCAGCGGCTCCTCACCGGTGTTCTGGATGTAATGTCCCATGGCGAAGGGCACGTAGCCCACGTCACCCATTCGGTAATCGAAAGTCCGGGCCGTGCCTTCGGAGGCGAAGACCGTCATGCGCCCCTTACCCTCGATGAAATACTGCCATTCGTCATCGTTCGGGTGCCAGTGCAACTCCCGCATTCCGCCCGGCTCGACCTCCACCAGCGCCGCCGCGACGGTGGTCGAGACGGGGAAGTTGGACGAGTCGGTGATGCGCACCTGCCCGCCACCGGTCCGGATCGGCTCCTGAGCCAGCATCCTGTGGCTGAAGCTCTCCGGCGCCGTGCCTCTCGGGCTAGAGACCGGAAGCGGTCCCGGTACCTCGCCCTGGAAGATGTATCGCTCGCCCGACGGTATATGGGAAAAAGCGCTCTCCGACACGCCGAAGTTCGTCGCCAGCACGTCCTTCGGCGTGTGCGCGAACCAGTCGGTGAGGGAGAAGGTGCTGTTCTCAGAGAAGTTGCCGTCGTCGAAGACCAGCACGAACTCGCAGCCTTCTTCGAGGCCCTGGATGGCATGCGGGATCCCCGCCGGGAAGTACCACAGGTCGCCCACGCCGACGTCGTCGATAAAGTCGTGTCCGTCCTGGTCGACAGCGGTGATCCGGGCACGCCCGTCGAGCATAAAGGCCCACTCGGCTTCCTTGTGCCAGTGCATCTCCCGCACCCCGCCCGGCGTCAGGCGCATGTTCACGCCCGCGAGGGTCGTCGCGACGGGCAGCTCGCGCGCCGTTACCTCCCGCGCCCAGCCGCCCTCCTCAAGGCGGTTGTGGGCGTCGGAGAAGGAGAACCTCAGGTTGGGGACCTCGCCGGAATCGGTGTCCGGGGGGGCCAGCACATCAGGGTTCTGCCGGTCTCGCCCCAGGTTCCGCGGACCGGGATCGGTCGCGCCGACGTCCTCCTTCAGCGGCTGCGGCGCTTCGCCGGCTTCGGAAGCGCGATCCAGAGACGGTTTCTGCACGATCAACTCTCCTTTCACAGCAGGTACATTGCCTTCCCTACGGTCGCATGAGACCCGTCGCCAGGAAGTAGCACAATAGACCGATCAGTATGAGATAGCCGAGAACGACGAACACGCTTCAGCTACCTTCTGCCTGCCTGGACCACGAAAATGATCCCTGTGGATCATCGCCACCGGTGTCGAGAGCGCTAAATCGTTCGCGACGGGCTCGCGTGTCCGCCGGTACGTCGGGGCTACCCCACGCACCCGGACTACGGCCTCTCCCCTGCGGCCCGCGTAGCGGTTCATCCGGCAGCCTTTCTCCCGAACCTCCAGACCAAGGCGCCGCCGGCCAGCGCGGCTCCCACTACGAGCGCCGCGCTTCGCAGCTCGGGCCGCGAAGGTCTCTCGCCGATTACATCCGCTTCCGGATACTCTCCCGATAAAGCAACACCGTCGTGCAGGGCCATCTGAAGCACCTGGGCGAGGTGCACAGCCCGTCGGTCGGTGGTCGATGAGATCTGCGACCTGCACGAGAAGCCGTCGGCGATCACGAGCGTATTCTCGTCCGCCGCGCGTACGGCGGGCAGGACGGCCCGCTCGCCGACCCTGATAGAGATGTCGTACTTCTCCTCTTCGTAGCCGAAACTGCCGGCCATGCCGCAGCATCCGGCCTCGAGATATTCGATGTCGAGACCGAGTTTGCCAAGTATGCTCCGCTCTTCCCCGAACCCCACGACCGCCTTCTGGTGGCAGTGGCCCTGGAAGAGTGCCTTGCGCCTCAGCCCGGGGGTCTCCCAGTGGGGCGCTTCGCGCTCGAGGAACTCGCCCAGCGTGAACGTCTGTTTGGCCAGACGCCTGGCGTCCTCGTCGTTAGGGAACAGGTTAAGGAGTTCGTCGCGGAAGACCGCCGCGCAGCTGGGCTCGAGAACCACGACCGGGACACCCTCCGTTATCTGGGGCGCCAGCGTATCGAGGATCTGGCGCAGAAAGCGCTTCGCCAGCCCCAGCATCCCGTAGTCGTAGAGCGGGCGCCCGCAGCACAGTGTCCCCCTCGGCAACTCGACCCGGCACCCGGTCGCCTCGAGCACCTCGACCGCAGCCCGTCCCACCCCCGGCTCGAAGTAGTTGGTGAACGTATCGGGCCAGAGGACGACCCGCCTGGCTGCGGGGGCGCTGGGCACCTCGTGGGCCCCGAACCACTCGCGGAACGTCTGGGCGGCGAAGCGTGGCAACTCGCGCTCCGGCGCGACGCCAGCGAGCCTCTTGGCGGAGTACCCGAGCAGCGGGGCGTGCGCGAGCGCGTTCACGAGCCCTGGGATGCGCGAGGCGAGGCGCGCCCACCACATGATGAGACCGAGGGCGTAGGCCGGCCGCGGGCGCAGCCGCCCCGAATAGTGGTGCGAGAGGAACTCTGCCTTGTAGGTTGCGATGTCGACGCCAACCGGGCAGTCGCTCTTGCAGCCCTTGCAGGCGAGACACAGGTCGAGCGATTCCCGGACCGCCTCGTCGCGCCAGCCGCCGGTCACCGCCTCGCCCTGGAGCATCTCGAAGAGCAGGCGCGCCCGTCCGCGGGTGGTGTGTTTCTCCTCGCGGGTCGCCATGAAGCTAGGACACATAGTTCCACCCTCCATGCGCCTGCACTTTCCGAAGCCGTAGCAACGCTCGGTGGCCCGGGCGAAGCTGCCGTGGTCTTCGGCGAAAGAGAAGTGGGTCTTGACCTGCGGCGGGTTGTAGCCGGTGCCGAGACGCAGGTTCTCGTCGAGCCTGTAGGTGTCCGAGACGACCTTGCGCGGGTTCATCTTGTTGTCAGGGTCCCAGACGGCCTTGAACTCATCAAATGCCCGAATGAGCTCCGGACCGTACATGCGCGAGAGCAACTCGCCGCGGAGCTGTCCCTCGCCGTGCTCGCCCGAGAGGGAGCCCCCGTACTTCACCGTGAGGTCCGCGGCCTCCTCCATGAAGGCTCTGAAGGCGCGGATGCCCTCGGCGGTCTTCAGATCGTTGTCCGTGCGGCAATGGACGCAAGCCTGCCCGAAGTGCCCGAAGAGGACGTAGCGCAGGCCGTGGCGGTCGAGGAGATCCCTGAACTCGCGCAAGAAGCCACCGAGCCGCTCTACAGGGACGGCCGCGTCCTCCCATGCCGCCCAGGTATCCATCTCGCCGGGGATACGGCTCGCGCCGATCGCGTTCTCGCGCACCGACCAGACGCGATCCTGTTCATCGTCGTCGTCGAGCAACCTCATGTCCGGAGCGCCGTCCGCCTCCGAGAGAACCTCCCGTAGTCGCTCCGCCTTACTGCGCGCCTCCTCCCGGTTCCCGGCGCGGAACTCGACGAAGAGCCATCCTCCGCCTTCGGGCAGCAGCGTGAGGTCCTCTATCTGCTGACCCTTCTTGCGGAGGTTCTCAGGGATGCGGGCGTCTATCGCCTCCAGGCCGGTCGGCCCAAACTCGCGGATTCCGGGCACGTGGTCTCCGGCCTCGAATACGTCAGGGTAGCCGAGTACGAGCGTCGCCCTCGTACCCGGGTCTTCGACGAGGCGCACCGTGGCCTCGAGCACGATTACGCAGGTACCCTCGGTGCCTACCAGCGCCTTGGCGACGTCGAAGCCGTTTTCGGGCAGCAGGGAGTCGAGGTTGAAGCCGGAGACGCGCCGCTCGATGGGTGGGAATTCCTCGCGAATACGCTCCGCGCAGCGGTCCCTGAGATCGCGGAGTTTTGCGTAGATTTCGCCGCGCCGGCCGCCTTCGGAGACGATACGATCCAGCTCCTCCTCGTCGTGGCGCCCTACCCTCATCCGCGTCCCGTCGTAGAGCAGGAGGTCAAGCTCCTCGACGTGGTCCGACGTCTTGCCCGGCGGGTCCATGAGGGAGTGGGTGCCGCAGGAGTTGTTGCCGATGGCGCCACCTAAAGTTCCCCAGGCGTGGGTGGCGGGGTCGGGCGGGAAGCGCAGGTTGTGTTCGGCCGCGTGCTCGTTCAGCTCGTCGTTGATGCAGCCGGGCTCGACGCGGGCGAGCTTGCGCTCGGGGTCGATCTCAAGAACTCTGTGCATGTACTTGGAGAAGTCGAGGACCACCGCCACGTTGGTCGTCTGGCCGCAGAGGCTGGACCCGCAGCCGCGGGGAAGTATCGGGGCACCGTGGCGGCGGCAGACCGCGACCGCCGCGACCACGTCGTCCGTATTCTTTGGGATGACCACCCCAATTGGTACCTGGCGGTAGATGGAGAGGTCCGAGGCGTACAGCGCCCTGGTTCCGCCGTCGAAGCGCACCTCGCCCTCGACGGCGCGCGCGAGGTCGGCCTCGAGGGCGCCCACGTCGACGCCTTGCGGTGGGAGGTCGCGCTGCTCGCGGCGCGTGTACTCGCCGAGCTTCGGTTCGCCGATCCTGACCATGCTCCTCATCGGCTACTCTCCTTCTTTGCCGTCGGTGCGGCCTGCGACGTCTTCGAGCTTCTCTTTGGTCCGCTCGACGACCCCGGCAGGGCTCGCGGGGCTCGTCAGCTCGCGGGCCATCACGCGCGACATCGTCAGCGCGATCCTGCCCCGGTTCGGCTCGCCGCGGGCGAGGCCCCACGCCAGGTTCTTTGCGTGCTGGGTCTTGATGACCGGCGTGAGCGGCAGCTCGTCAGGGTTTACCACCGCCTCTATCAGGACCGGGCCGTCCGCGGCGAACGCCTCGCGAAGCTGGTCCCGGCAGCGGGAGGCGTCCTCGATCCTGACCGCTCCCAGCCCGCATGCCTCGCCGACCTTGACGAAGTCGATGGGGGAGAGCTCGACCCCGTAGTGCGGGTTGCCGAGGAAGGCCATCTGCTCCCACTTTATAAGGCCGAGAACGTCGTTACGGACCACGATGATCTTCACCGGCAGCTCGTGCTGGACGCAGGTTGCGAGGTCGCCCATCATCATGCTTAAAGATCCATCGCCCGTGAGGGCGACGACCTGGCGATCGGGGTGGGCGACCTGGGCGCCTATCGCGTAAGGTAGGGCGGCGGCCATGCTGCACATGGTCCCTGAGAAGGAGAAGTTCTGGCCGCGTCTGAGCTCGGTACGTGCGGCGAGCGTCGTGACGATGCCGGAATCCCCGCAGAGTATCGCGTTATCGGACATCGCCGGACCGAGGTGGTAGGAGACGGCGTCGGCGTTCATCACGCCGTCTGTGTTCGTGGCCCGCTCCCGCTGCAACTCGCGCCAGTCGCGCATGCCCTGCTGCGCCCGCTCTAGAAAAGAGCGGTCGTCGTTGCGCTCGAGCAGCGGGATCAGCTCGCGCAAGGTGAGCTGCGCATCGCCGGCGAGCCCGACCTCGATCGGGTAGCGCAGCCCCAGGCGCTCGGGCAGATCGTCGATCTGCACGCCGGTCGCCTGTCCCGGCGCGGGCATCCACTCGACGTAGGGGCTCGAGCTGCCGACGATGAAGAAGGCGTCGCAGTTCTGAATCGCCTCCTGCGAGGGGCGGGTACCGACCATCGCGTAGGCCCCTGTGGTATACGGACTGTCGTCGGGCACGCAGTCCTTGCCGAGCATCGGCTTGACGATGACCGCGCCGAGTCTCTCGGCCACCTCCTCCAGCTCATCTCCCGCGCCCCTGGCCCCCGCGCCGGCGAGGATCACGATCCGCTTCTTCCCGGAGAGCGCTCTCGCGGCCCGCTCGATCTCCTGCCGCGGCGGCAGGCGACGCTGGCGCTGGACGGCTATACCCGTGCTGCCCTGAGGATTCTTCTCCGAGTTGTCGTCCGTGCCGAACTTGCCCGCCTGGACGTCGATGGGGATGGCGAGGTGGGTCGGCCCACGGTGGGCGATCGCCATCCTCACCGCCATGTCTGTTACGTGGAGCACGTGGGCCTCGCCCATAACCCTCTGGCTGTACCAGCAGGGGTCGTGCATAAAGGAGTCGTGGTTTATGTCCTGAAGAAAGTGGGTTCCTATGACGTCGTGGTAGGTCATCCCCGTGACGGCGACTACCGGGGCCTGGTCGATCCTGGCGTCGTAGAGGCCGTTCAAAAGATGCACAGCACCGGGTCCGGCGGTAGAGAGGCAGACGGCGGGCCGCCCCGTGAACTTTCCGTAGGCGCAGGCGGCCATCGCTGCGGTCTCCTCGTGGCGGACGTGGATCAAGCGGATCTCGTCCCTGTGGGTGCGCAGGGCCTCGTAGAAGCCGTTGATGCCATCGCCAGGTATCCCGAATACCGTGTCGATGCCCCACTCTATAAAGCGCTCGACCATTATGTCGGAGGCGGTATGGGCCACGCCTTGCTCCTTTCCCCAAAGACCGCGTTTGGCTGTCCTTCCGTAACCTTCGCTATAACTTAGGACGGTTAGCGGCCTGTAAGTTTCGGTAAAGGGTCTATGAAGAGAGGGTTAAGCGTGCCGCTACTTCTCCAGAAGCCGTCGCCAATGCATCCACCGGCCTCCTGAGAGCCCGGTGTCCGAGCCTACTTGGCGCGTGGCGGACGACACCCGTACTCCGGCGTGCGGATCGTCGAGATGGATGACGACTGCTCTCCGGCCCGTCCTTTTCCGGGCGCTCTCGGGTACAGGCTTGAAGGTAGCGCCGGCAACAGGCGAGCGAGGCCCTCCCGGATCAGGATGCGGGCCCCCAATACCGATACGGTGACGACGAGGAGCGCAAGGGCCCACAAGAACACCGGGATTCGGGCGACGCTAAGGAGCGCCCGTCCGAATCTCAACCGCGCAAGTATTCGACCACCTCCAGTTCGCCGCCTCTCCGCTCGACTATAGCGGAACTCTCCGCAGAGACCTCCGCTGTTGCGAGACGGGCGCGCTCGAGCCCGAGATCTTCTAGTATCCGCGCCGCTATGTGGCGATGGTAGGCCCCCGCACTCTCGGACCCATGCAGGTGGTGCATATCTGTGGCGCTCACGAACCCGCCATCCGGCCTCTCTCCGAGGTAGAGGACGATGCCTTCGCCTTCCTCTTGCGTGCGTTTCATCGAGGCCTCCAGCCGCGCACCACAGCCGCACCGCAGCGAGCCGAAGACGTCGCCCAGAGGGCAAGCGGAGTGTATCCGGACCGGCGGGCTGTCCTGGGCCTCGGGCTCGCCGGCCAGAAGCGCCAGGTGCACGGCGCCGTCGCCCTCGTCCTCGTAGGTGCGCACGCGGAATGGGCCTAACTTCGTGGGCAGTTTGGCCTCGCCCTCATAGCGGAGCCGCCGGTCGTGGCCGTTACGGTACTCGGCGATCTGCTCGACCGTGACCATCTTGATCCCGTGCCGGCGCGAGAATTCCTCCAGGTCAGGCACCCTTGCCATCGTGCCGTCCTCTTTCATCACCTCGCAGATCGCGCCCGCGGGCTTGAGGCCCGCGAGCCTGGCCAGATCCACGGCTGCCTCCGTCTGCCCTCTGCGCTCTATGACGCCGCCGGGACGGGCCCTCAAGGGGAAGACGTGGCCCGGCATGACGATATCCTCAGGTCTACTCTCCGGATCGGCGGCGACCCGGATCGTCCGCGCGCGGTCGGCGGCACAGATGCCGCTGGTTATCCCGTACGCGGCGTCGATGGAGGCGGTGAAGGCGGTATCCATTCTGGGTGCGTTGTGCTTCTGCGCTTCCGGTATATCGAGGCGGTCGATGATCTCGCCTGCCATGGGCAGGCAGATGAGACCTCGCCCGTGCGTGGCCATGAAGTTGACGTCCTCTGCCGTTACGAGCTCTGCTGCCATCGTCAGGTCGCCCTCGTTCTCGC
>CADDZK010000163.1 GCA_902812425.1 Actinomycetota bacterium | reverse complement strand
GTCGGGATCTTCGGCGTGCCCATGGACCTCGGCCAGGACAGGCGCGGCGTGGACATGGGACCGAGCGCCATACGCTACGCCCGCCTCGAAGCGTCCCTGGTTGACCTCGGCCACGAAGTAACCGACCTGGGCAATGCTATCGTGCCCATCCCCGAGCTCGTCGCCTCAGCTGAAGAGGTCCGCCACCTCGCCGCCGTAAAGAGCGTCTGCGAGGAGGTCTCAGAGCGCGCTGCGGGGTTGGTCTCCGATGGTCTGTTCCCGGTCTTTCTCGGCGGGGATCACTCCATCGCCATAGGGACCGTATCGGGGGCCGCGCGCTCCACGTCCGGGGAGAGGACCGGTGTCATATGGGTGGATGCCCACGCTGACTTCAACACCCCTGCGACCTCGCCTTCGGGCAACATCCACGGGATGCCGCTGGCCGCCCTCACGGGGCGCGGGCACCCGGATCTCGTCGGGATCGGCGGTCCGGGGGCGAGCGTCGGGCCCGAGGACGTCGTGATCATCGGCCTGCGATCCGTGGATCTGGAAGAGAAACATCTGTTGCGTGAGGCCGGCGTGAAGGTCTACACCATGAAGGAGATCGACGCTTACGGCGTCGCGCGCATCGTGAGGGCGGCCATCAAAGACCTCGCGCACGTCGACAGGGTCCATCTCTCGTTCGACCTCGACGTCGTCGACCCCGAGGTCGCCCCCGGCGTCGGCACGCCGGTGCGCGGAGGGCTCACCTACAGGGAGGCGCACCTACTCATGGAGCTCGTCAACGAGGCCGGGATAGTCTCCTCGCTCGACGTCGTCGAGGTCAACCCGATCCTTGACGTCAAAAACGGCACCGCAACCCTCGCTGTCGAGCTCGTCGAGAGCCTGATGGGACGGACGATCATCGACCTCCCTAGCTAGGCTTCAGGTTTCAGGCGTCAGGACATGAGCAGGTTCGCGCCGGCACACGGGGTTGCCGGTCGCACTTCAACCTACCCCAAAGTCGCCGCACGGGCGTCACCGGCGGTAGCCTCCAGCTAGATAGAAAGCTGAAGCCTGAGAGCGGAGGCAATCAGGCCGGAGCGAGCTGATATCTGATACCTCTATTTCAGCGGCGCCAGAACGCGGGCGAGAGAAGTGCGAGGACCGTGAAGATCTCGAGCCTCCCGAGGAGCATGCAGACGGTGAGGACGAAGCGTCCCAACGGGTCGACGATCTCGAAGCTCTCCGTGGCCCCGACCTGACCGAGCCCGGGACCCACGTCGTTGAGGGTCGTCGCCACCGCGGTGGCTGCGGAGAGGGGCGTCAGCTCGTCCTGGAGGGCGACGATGAACGTCGCTATTCCGAAGACCCCGATCCAGGCTGCGAAGAGGCCAAGCACGGCGATGCGTACGGTCTCGGGCACGATGCGCTCGCCTATCTGCAGCGGGGTGACGGCGCGCGGATGCACCATCCTGAAGACGTCCTGCAGGATCGTGCGGAAGACGATCAGGATACGGATGACCTTGATTCCTCCCGCGGTCGAGCCTGCGCATCCCCCGATGAACATGAGCAAAATCAGTGTTATCTTGGCCGCTGTATCCCACCGGTCGAAGTCCGCTGTCACGAAGCCTGTCGTCGTGATGACGCTGGACACGGCGAACGCCGAGTCCCTCAAAGCCCTGCCCCATGCGTCCCCGTAGTCGCCTTCGAGGACGAGGATCCCCCACACAAAGAGCGACGACGCGGTGATTATCCCGAGGTACGCGAGCAACTCCCTGTCGAGCATGACGGACAGACGACGCCTGGTATAGAGGAGGTAGTAAAGCGAGAACGAGACGCCCGAGGCTACCATGAAGAAGCCGATGATCGCCTCTATGGCGAGCGAGTCGTAGAAGCCGACCGAGGCTGTCTTGTTGCTGAAACCACCCGTCGCGACCGTGCCGAACGTGTGGATTACGGCGTCGTAGAGCGGCATCCCCGCGCCGAGCAGGGCAAGGGTCTCGACGACGGTGATAGACAGGTAGATGACGACGAGGGCCTTGGCCGTATCTGCTATGCGCGGGGTGAGGCGGGGCTGGGTGAGCCCCGACATCTCGGCGCCGAGCAGCCGCGCAGCCCCCACGCCGAGCAGCGGCGCGACCGCGACGAAGAGGACCACTATTCCTATCCCCCCGAGCCAGTGGGTCATGCTCCGCCAGAAGAGGATGGAGGGCGTCTGGGCCTCGATGTCAGAGAGCAGGGTGGCCCCCGTTGTGGTGAACCCGCTCATCGCCTCGAAGGCAGAGTCGAGCAGGCTGTGGAAGGTGCCATCGATCAGGAACGGGATGCCACCGAGCAGGGCCGCGAGCGTCCAGGCCAGCGTCACGGAGAGGTACACGTCCCTGTTCGATACGTACTCGGGTGCGCGGCCCCTGGGCCTGGCGGCGCGGATGCCTCCGAAACCGGCCGCGACCATCACCGCCGCCGGAAGCAAAAAGCTCAACCACGAGCCGTCGCGGTAGATGAGCGAGAGCGCGAGAGGGACGAGGAGCGAGAGCCCGATAGCCAGGATCACGCCTGCGTTCACCCGGATTATGACCCTCGGGTTCAAAGGCTCTAGGGGGCGAAGAGGTCCTCGACCTCTTCCACGGCGTCTTCGACGGTGAACACGACCGCGTCGTCCCCGGGCTTGAGGACCTCCCTGCCCGTGGGGATAACGACGTCGCCGTCGCGCAGGAGCGCCCCCACGATGGCGCCGTCGGGGAACCCTACCTCCGAGAGCGGGCGGCCTGCGACCCTGCAGCGCTCGGGGACCCTGAGCTCGATCATCTCGGCCCCGCTCGCCAGGAGGGCCACGTCGATTATCTCGCCCTTGCGCACGAAGCGGAGTATGGCCTCGGCGGCGAGCATCCTCGGTGAGATCGTCAGGTCGACCCCGAGGGCGTCGGCGAGCGGGGCGAACTCTCCGCGGCTTATGCCTGCGATGGTCATGCGTGCCCCTAGCTGGCGGGCGTACATGGCGGCGAGAAGGTTGGCTCTGTCGTCTCCCGTGACGGCGACGAAGGCGTCGGTGCGGTCGACGCCCTCCTGGAGCAGGAAGTCGCGGGAGATGCCCTCGTCGTGCAGCACGAATCCCTTTCTGAGTTGGGAGGCCACGTAGCGCGCCCTGGCCTCGTCCCTCTCTATGACCCTGACCGACATGCCCGCCTTCTCGAGCGAGAGGGCGAGCCTGAGCCCGATGCGCCCGCCGCCGTAGATCGTCACGTCGCGCACCGGCGCCGTGTCCGTGGCGACGGCACCGACGGCCTCGGAGATCTGCCTGCGACCACTGATGAGCAGGACGTGGTCCCTTCTCGCGAGCACCGTTTCGCCCCTCGGCACGAGCGCCTCTCCACCCCTCACCACGCCGACTACCAGGCTGTTCTCGGGGAGTTTCACGTCCCTGAGCGCGCGGCCGACGGCCCCCGATCCCTCTTCCAGGATCACCTCGGCGACCTCGATGGTGTCCCCTGCGAAGCTGTCCACGTTGATCGCGCCAGGCACGAGCAGCGCTTCCTTGATCTCCTGCGCCGCCATCTGCTCCGTGTGGATTATGAAGTCGATGCCGAGCATCTCCCTCGCGAAAGGCTCCCCCGGCTCGTAGTAGTCGGGGTTGTGGATGCGGGCCACGGTGCGCGCCACCCCCTGAGCCTTCGCGGCGAGGCATGCGATGATGTTCACCTCGTCCGAGCTGCTCGCCGCGATGAGGAGGTCGGACCGCTTGATGCCAGCCTCGCTCAGCAGCTTGGGGTTCGCCCCGTTACCGGAGATCACGAGCGCGTCGAGCTCCTCGGCGGCCCGCTCGACGAGCCGCTCGTCCTGCTCGACGAGCACGACGTCGTGGCCCTCGTGCGAGAGCATGCGGGCCGTATTGAGCCCGACCTCTCCCGCCCCTATTATCACCGTGCGCAACCCGAAAACCTGCCGCTAGCCCTCTGGCTGGACGAGCTCGGAACTATCCAGGTCCTTCTTGCGGCCGCCGACGACGATCACGTCACCCTCGCGCAGGACCGTGTCGCCGTGGGGTAGTGACCCTGCGCCGTCTTTGGGTTTGAGGGCCACGATGGTCAACCCCGCCTTACGGGAGAGCGCGAGCTCGGAGAGGGACCTGTTCACCCACTCTTTCGGAACCTCGGCCTCGATGAGGGCCTCGTCTTCCCCGAGGTCGACGTAGTCGAGCAGGGCAGGAGAGGCCATTATGCGCGCGAGCTGCTCTCCTATCTCCCGCTCGGGCTGTATCACCCTGTCGGCACCGACCCGCTCCAGGACGCGGGCATGGACCCTGCCCGTGGCCCGCGCCACGATCTTGGGCACCCCCAGCTCCTTGAGGGTGGCCGTCGCGAGGATGCCGGCCTCGACGTGGTTCTCGCCTATAAGTACCGCAGCGGCGTCGAAGCTCTCGACGTCGAGGCCGCGCATGGCGCCCTCGTCCGTAGCGTCGGCCGCCACGAGGTGGACGTTCGGCAGGTCGTCGGCGAGGTCCTGGATCACATCTTCTCTAGAGTCTATGGCGAGCACGTCGTGCCCCAGGGAGTCGAGGGTGGCGACCATCGAGAGACCGAGCCTGCCCAACCCGACGACGACGAACTGCCGCTTCATCGGCCCCCGACGTGGATCGCGGGTCGCTTTTCGGGGTTGGGCTCAGCTTCCCTCAAGACCTCGTGGGTGACGGGGGCGGTATCGCCCTCCCCGAAGAGGATGTAGCGAATCAGGTAGATGATCGGGTTGCCCTCCGTCCAGCCGAAGTAGCAGTGCGGGGTCTTCCCGGTAGTGTCGCGCAGGTAGAGCAGGAAGGCGGCGATCGCGTTCGGAACGACCGAGCTTACCGAGCGGAGTACCTGGTGGCCGCCGACCTCGACGCCCCTCACCTCGAGCACGTCCATGAACTCCGAGGCGTCCTCGACCTGCACCTCGAGGAAGAGTATCGGCTCGCCGGGCGGGATATGGTTGTCCTCGCGCTGCTCGCGCTCCTTCCTGGCGTACTCTTCCTTCGTGCCGTTCCTGCGCCGGTGGGCGACCAGGTGGATCTCACCCCTCTGGGCGGCCTCTTCGATAAAGCGCTGGGCCGTCTCGTCCACGTCTATCCTCTCCTGCCTGAGCTCGGTCGAGCGCTGCACGCGGGAGACGAGGGAGATGATGATGATCGCACCGATAAAGAAGAAGGCGATTGTGATGCCATCGGGACGCTCGTAGACGTTGGATGCGAGCGCGTATACGAAGACGACGGTGATGAGGCCGAAGAGAACAGTGCCGAGCCTGCGCCCGTTGCGCCACGTGGTGAGCGCGACGGCGAAGGCAGCCGAGGTCATCATCGCCAGAACGCCCGTCGCGTAGGCCCCGGCCTGCTCGGTCACGTTGGCCGCGAAGATGATCGTCACGATCATGGAGATGGCGGTATAGACGAGCACGAGCGGCCTGACGGCCCTTCCCCATTCGGGGGACATGCCGTAACGCGGCAGGTAGCGGGGCACGATGTTGAGTAGCCCTGCCATCGCCGAAGCGCCCGCGAACCAGAGAATCGTTATCGTGGAGAGATCGTATATGGTACCGAAGGTGTTGCCGAGGTACTCGTGCGCCAGGTACGCGAGCGCGCGGTCGCTTGCGCCTTGCTTGAACTCTTGGGCGGAGATGAGCACCGAGGTCACGAAGCTCGTCGTCAGGAGATAGCAGCTCATGATCAGGGCGGCAACGAAGAGCATCTTGCGCGTGTTCCTGATACGGCCCGCGGGCTGCTGAGGTTCGTCATCCTCATCGCCGCGCACCAGCGGCATCATGCTCACACCCGTCTCGAAACCCGAGAGGCCAAGGGCGAGCTGCGGAAACACAAGAAGCGAGACCCCCACCATGGTCAGCGGGTTGCCGTAATTGCTTAACAGCGCATCCCGCCACCCGACGAAGCTGTGTGGGTGGGCGAAGATCTCATAGAAGCCCGCTCCGACGACGACGAGGTTGGCGAGCAGGTAGACCCCGACGATGGCGACGGCGACGCCGATGGCCTCCTTGAAACCTTTGAGGAAGACGGCACCCAGTATGGCAAGCAGGAAGATAGTAATGGCGACTTCCTGTTCTCGGAAGAACCCCGGCGCGAACGGGTTCTCGACTATGTGGGCGGTAGCGTCCGAGGCGGAGAGGGTGATGGTGATGATCCAGGAGGTCGCCACGAACCCGAGAAGACACAGTACGAAGAGCTTGCCGCCCCAGAACGAGAGCAGCCGCTCCAGCATGGCTATGGAGCCCTGTCCGTTAGGGCTCTCCCTGGCCACGACCCTGTACATGGGCAGCATCCCGAAGAGCGTGAGCGCCACGATGAGCAGCGTGGCTATAGGCGAGAGCGACCCTGCGGCGAGGGCCGCGATACCCGGAATGTAGCCCAGAGTGGAGAAGTAGTCGACGCCGGTTAGGCACACGACCTGCCACCACGCGTGCTGCTCTTCTCCCTCCCTGGCCTCGGGACCCTGCACCTCCTCGATGCGCTCCTCGAGGAGCCAGCGCAACAGCCGCCTGCCGGGGCGCCCCTTGGCGACGGACGATTCGACCATTATTATGCTCCTGCTTCGGAGATCTGGGTTGGATAATACCCGTTCATGGTGAGCCCAAAAAGTATAAGGTATCCGAGGTCACCGGGACAGGATTTCTCTCCTAAACCCGCCGGGCCATTATCCTTGGCCGAGCGCTTCCGCGACGAGCTCGGCGACCTCGGAGGGGTTCGTGGCTGCCCTTATGCCAGCCTCCCTGAGCGCCTCGCTCTTGGCCTCGGCGGTGCTCTCACCGCCCGAGACGATGGCCCCGGCGTGTCCCATGGTTTTCCCTTCCGGGGCGGTGAAGCCTGCGATGTAGGCGACGACGGGGGTGCTCATCTCGCCCTGGACGTACTCTGCGGCGAGCTGTTCTGCGTTGCCCCCGATCTCCCCGATCATCACGGCGCATTCGGTCTCGGGGTCGGCCTCGAACTTCTTGAGGATCTCGATGAAGTCCGTCCCTATTATGGGGTCGCCGCCGATCCCGACCGCCGTCGACTGCCCTATCTCCCTCTGGGTGAGCTCGTTGACGATCTGGTAGGTGAGCGTCCCGCTGCGGCTGACGACTCCCACGTTGCCAGGCGTGAAGATGTCGCGGGGCATGATGGAGACGTTTGCTTTCTCCGGCGAGAGGACACCGGGGCAGTTCGGCCCTATGAGGGTCGCGTCCTTCGTCTTTAGATAGTTGGCGACCCGCATCATGTCGTGCACGGGGATACCCTCCGTGATGCAGCAGACGGTCGAGAGCCCCGCCTCAAGCGACTCGAAGATCGCGTCGGCGGCGAACGGTGGGGGGACGAAGATCACACTCGCGTTCGCGCCCGTCTTGTCTACCGCCTCCTCGACTGTGTTGAAGATGGGGACGCCTTCGTAGTCCTGCCCGCCCTTGCCCGGCGTCACCCCGGCGACGACGTTCGTGCCGCTCTCGAGCATCCTTCCCGTGTGGAACGCGCCCTCCCTGCCCGTTATGCCCTGAA
This sequence comes from Actinomycetota bacterium, assembly GCA_902812425.1. GTDB lineage: Bacteria > Actinomycetota > Rubrobacteria > Rubrobacterales > Rubrobacteraceae > Rubrobacter_D. Next base: position 1,254 of record CADDZK010000163.1, on the reverse strand, counting down.
CGAGGAGTCGCGTACCTTCGTCTACGAGTATCGCCACCTTCTACCCTCTTCCGTCTCTAGCGAGCTCCACGGCCCTTCTCGCCGCGTCGAGCATCGTCTCCTCCGTTACCACGTTCTCCGGCGTGTTCTCGGCGAGGATCTCGCGTCCCTCTTCGGCGTTGGTCCCGTCGAGCCTGACGACTATGGGGAGGGTGATCCCCGTCCGCTCTATGGCCGAGAGTAACCCACGCGCCACCTCGTCGCCGCGCGTTATCCCGCCGAAGATGTTGAAGAGCACGCTCTCGACCTGCTCGTTTGAGGTGACGATGTCGAGGGCCGTTGCGATCTTCTCGGCGTCGGCCCCGCCGCCGACGTCGCAGAAGTTGGCTGGCTCGCCACCTGCCTGCGCGACGACGTCGAGCGTGCTCATAACGAGCCCTGCCCCGTTGCCGAGGATGCCGACGTCGCCGTCGAGCTTGACGTACTGCAGGCCCACCTCCTGGGCCCTCTGCTCCTGCGGGTCAGCGGCCTCGACGTCGTGCAGCTCGGCTACGTCGGGGTGCCTGTACAGGCTCGTGTTGTCCACCGTTACCTTCGCGTCCAGCGTGAGGACGTGCCCGTCCTTCGTCACCACGAGCGGGTTGATCTCGACCAGGCTCGCGTCGAGGTCCTCGAAGGCCTTGTACAGGTTCGTGAGCGTCCTGCTTACGCCCTTCGCGGCGTCCCCTTCGAGACCTGCTGAGAAGACGATCTCACGCACCTGGTAGGGCAGGAGCCCAAGGAGAGGGTCGACGTGCAGCCTGAAGATAGCCTCGGGCTTCGTCTCTGCGACCTCCTCGATGTCCACACCGCCCTCGGTAGAGAACAGGATCAGGGGCCGCTTCGCCGTCCTGTCCACCGTGACGGAGAGGTAGAACTCGCGGTCTATCTCGGCCCCTCCCTCGACGTAGACGCGCCTGACGGTGTGCCCGCGGATGTCCATGCCTAAGATCTGGGCTGCAGCTTCTTCGGCCTCCTGCGGGCTGTTGACCACCTTGATGCCGCCGGCCTTGCCACGCCCTCCGGTGAGAACCTGGGCTTTGATCGCCACGGTTCCACCGATGGTCTCGGCCGCCCTTCCTGCCTCCTCGGGCGTCCCCGCGACGATGCCAGGCAGCGTCTCGAGACCGTAGTTCCTCAACAGCTCTTTCCCTTGATACTCGTAGAGATCCAAGATCCAAGACTCCCGCGCAGCCCGCAACGACGGTCGGTAATTATACAGAGACTACCCCCGGC
>CADDZK010000162.1 GCA_902812425.1 Actinomycetota bacterium | reverse complement strand
CGTAGGCATCGGCGATCAGCGGCGCGATCTCCGCAGGCCGGGCCTCCTCGAAGATGACGGCTATCCGCCCCTCGGTCCCCGTGGTGCGTAGCCTCGAAGCATGAAGTACCAGCCACCGTCCCGAGGCAGTCCTGAGCCTGATCCTGGGCATAAGATCTGGCGGCGTGTGGCCATCACGCTCGAGCGCAAGCAACCGGACGGCGACGGCGTAGACCGCGTCGGGTAGCTCGAGCGAGCTTCGCCAGTCGCTCTCTGCCACCTCGGCGAGCCATGCTTCCGCTGTCGGCGTAATCGCAGCCAGGGACAGATCTTCCGCAAGAAGCAGCAAACCAGGTCCGTCAGGCTGCGAGGAGCTCACTCGGGCATCGCCGATCAGCAGGGCGGTGCGCAGGCCCTCGGCCAGGTGAGGGGCGAGCCTCGCCAGCAACTCCGCCTCGGCGGGCGTGAAGTCGGGGCTGGATCTCTCGCGGTGCAGACACATGAATCCCCAGCACTTCGAGCCGACGATCAGGGCGGCCCTCAGCTCGTCCCCCAGCTCCAGCGGCGCGAGGATCTCCTGGTAGCGCGGGCTGCGGACCAACTCACCCCTGGTCGCCGCACCCAGGCTGTCGACGGGCGAAGGCGCTCTCGCCAGGCTAACGAACTTTACGGAATCGTCCCGCAGAAACTCGTTCTCCGGAAACTCGCCGGTAGCCCGCGCGAGGACGTCGTCTACCACGACGCTCGTGAAGAGTAATGTCGCAGGGTCGGCGGTAGCGAAGAACGAAGCGTCTATAGGGATCGCTCTCTGCAGGCGCCTTACAGCCTCTATCCTGAACGTCCTCGAGTCCAGCCCGGCATGAGAGAGACGGATGATCTCGTGCCTGGTGCTTTCCGCCGACGTGCATTCGTTCATGGTGCGGGCAGCATACAAGCAACTCGAGTTCCAAAACATCCCACATTTGTGGGATTACTTCCGCGCATAGCCTCAACTAGTGTTCTGACGACGACTTAGGCAAACACGAAGGAGAAACGGCACATGATCCTTATTACCGGAGCGACCGGCACCGTTGGCGTCCGGCTAACCAGGGAGCTGCTTGCCGGAGGAGTCCCGTTCCGTGCGCTCGTCCGCGATACGCAGCGTGCTGCACAGATGCTCGGACCCGAGGTGGACCTGGTCGAGGGAGATTATGAGAGGCCGCAGACCCTCCGTGTGGCCCTGACCGGAATAGAGCGTCTCTTCCTGATCTCCCCCCTCACGCCGCGGCTCGCGGATCAGGAAGGCAACGTAATAGATGCGGCGGTCCGCGCGGGAGTGGAGCACGTCGTCAAGCTCTCCACCCTGGGCGTCCTCGGCGGTCTTTCGTCGCCCGAGCCCCGTCAGTATCCCCTCCACCGCCTGAGTGAGGGTCGGCTCGAGCGCTCGGGGATGGCCTTCACGCATCTGCGTCCCGGTCCCTTCATGCAGAATGTGCTCTCTTTCGCGCCGCAGATTGCAGGAGAAGGCGCCTTCTACGGCTCCTGGGGCGACGGGCGTATGGGCTACGTGGACGTCCGCGACGTCGCTGCCGTGGCCGCATGCGTGCTCTTCGGGGAAGGGCACGAGCGAAAGGAATACGGGCTCACCGGACCGGAAGCCCTCTCCCAGGCTCAGGTAGCCGGGAAGCTCTCTGCTGCGACTGGAAGGGAGGTGCGCTACATCGACGTCCCGCCGGAAGTAACCCGAGAGAGCATGGCAGGGCGGGGGGTGCCGGAGTGGTTGGCCGGGGCGATGGTCGAGGTTATGGCCTCGATCCGCAGGGGAGGCACCGACGAGACGTACGACGGGGTGTCCCTGGTGACGGGCAGGCCGCCATGCTCCTTCGACGACTTCGCCCGCGAGTTCGCCCCGGCGTTCGAGCCTCGCATGGCTGAAGCTAGTGAGCCGGTGTAGGAAACCGAAGATCGCACGTTCGCGGTCGGAAAGGAGATTTCGCGACGTCGCTAGAGGAGAACAAGGCGCTGGTGCGCCGTTTCGTGGAAGGGTTCTGGAATGAGGGAGACGCGATAACTGTGGACGAGTTAATGGCGAGCGATGCCGAGATCCACATGCCCACGGGAGAGGTAGTCACTCCTGATGGGCTGAAGAGCTTCGCCGATGCGTGGCGCCAATCCTTCCCCGACTGGCATTCCACCTTCGAGGAACTGGTCGCGGAAGGGGACAGGGTGGCCGAGCGGTGGACCGGTAGGGGTATGCACCGAGGTGAGCTGCAGGGTATCCCACCTACGGGCAAGCGCGTAGAGGTGCCGGACAGCGTCTTCTACCGGATCGTCGGTGGGGAGATCGTAGAGTTCAGGGGACAGCTCGACATGATGGGCCTGATGCAGCAGCTTGGTGTGATCGCCTCAGCGCAGTAAGCGGAGGCTTGATCCGCGAGACAGGAATCACTGCAGAGAGGAGAGAGTACAGATGCAAGAGCGAATTAACGGTACCGTGGAGCCCGAGGTGCTCATAGCAATGCAACCCCTTGGTTGGCAGGCTGCGGCAGTCGTCGAGTACGAGCGGTCCTGGCCGATCAGGCACGCTGACCTGCAGACGGATCTCTCCGTACGCATCATGGCGCTCACGGGACGGCAGATCTCCTCCGAGGAGATCTATACCGACGGGCACCTGGCGGTCTGTGGCGTGGACGGCGCGACGTTCAGGCTCTATCAGGGTGGAGACCTCGTCCTGGTGCGCGCCTGTTCCTACTGCGCTACGGGCCACTTCGAGAGTCCACGGATAGGCGACCTCTCGGATCTCGGGTACGCGATCTCTGCCTGGAGGCCGCTGCACGAGGACTGCGAGGACTATCCACCGGAGGACCTCCCGGATTTTTGAGCAGAGACCTCGCTTTTAAGTGTGGGTTCTGTCGGAAAGTTGGTGAAGCAACGTTGTAGAGAGAGATTCTCTGAAGTTCGTCAAGGATCTCGCAAAGGTTCCCACGCACTTGAGATGTATCCGCTATCAGAGCAGCGGTGTGCTGCTTTCGCTTCTAGATTCGGCCCGGCTGGTCATCTTCTCAGCATACGCGCTTCGGAAAGGAGCACTGACATGAGAAAACCGATGACGGCATTGCTCGCGGGAGCGGCCGTAGCCGTGCTTATGGTTGTGATCTTGGGCGGGACGGCGATGGCGGCCGGAAAGTTCAAGACGGTCACCAGGAACTTCTCCAACCTCCATCTCGTCACGATAAACGATACTACCCAGCCGCCCACCGAGTCCAGCCCATACCCATCCAGGATTATGGTCAGGGGTCTGGACAGGGGACGTATCAAGGACGTCAACCTCAGGCTCGTCGGCTACTCCCACGACTACCCCGACGGCGTGGACGTGCTGCTGGTCTCTCCCTCCGGCAATAAGGCCATCGTGATGAGCGACGCAGGGGGCGGGTTCTCGGTTAACGGCGTAAACGTCCTTCTCGACGACTCCTCCTTAGACCCTTTGCCGGACGAGGGCGCGCTCTTCTCCGGCACCTACTTCCCCACCACCTACGTCAACTTCACCGGCGGGAACGACACATTCGATCCGTTTCCTTCCCCGGCACCCGCTTCGGGCCAGAGTCCATTCCTCTCGAACGTCGACGGGACCAACCCCAACGGCAGATGGAAGCTCTTCATCGTGGACGACGACCAGAGTTCATCGGGGACTCTGAGTGGCTGGAGCCTCACGATAAAGGCCAGGGTCAGGAGGTAGCCCGCCCTCTATTCACCGTTTTACAGGGGCGACGAAGCGGCAAGAGTGGCGAGTAGCGGACCGGCCAGACGTTGAAGGAGAGCCTTTTGCTCCCTTTCCTCGGTCCGCGACAGACGGGGGGAGTGGCTTCAGCCGGACGAGAACGACTGCCGAAAAAATAGAAGAGGAGGCAGAGAAACCATGCTATATTCGTCGGAAGATCTCCCGGACTTCTGAGCATCCTCAGCCTATCGCTATCTCTTCCTCAGGGTATTTGTAGTGCGGGGTGCGCTGCCTGGCTGCGAGGGCGACGACGAAGGTGATCGGGCCTACCCTCCCCAAGAACATGACGACCGAGATGAGGATCTTGCCGAACGTGCTTAGCGTCGGCGTGACATCGAGCGATAGTCCGACGGTACCGAACGCCGAGGTGACCTCGAAGAGGGCTGGCAAGAGCCCGAGCCCGTCGGAGATCATCAGCGCAAGGGTGCTCATGAGGACGAGTAGAGAGGCGAGGGCAAGTACCGAGAGCGCCCTCGCGACGAGGTTGCGCGGGAGCGTGCGCCAGAAGAGCGTGATCCTATCCTGCCCCCTGACCTGGGCGACGACGATGAGCACGACGAGCGCGAGGGTCGTTACCTTTATGCCGCCTCCTGTCGAAGTCGGGGCCGTGCCTACGAACATGAGCACGGTCTGCACCACGAGGGTCGGGGCCCGCATCTCGGGATAGCTCACAGTCTGAAACCCCGCCGTCCTCGGCGTAACCGCCTGAAAGAGCGACATCGCGGCCTTCGTGCTCAACGACTCGCCACCGAGGGTGTGAGGGTTCGTCCATTCGAGCAGGGCCACGCTGAGGACTCCAACAATCACGAGTGCGGCGGAGGTGATCAGGACTACCTTAGAGTGGACCGAGAGCCTGTGGTCCTCCCTGTAGTGGTAGAGGTCCACGAGGACGGGGAAACCCAGCCCGCCAAGCGTGATCGTGCAGACCAGAGCCCCGACTACGAGCCAGTTCCCCGCGTAGGGGAACAGATCGTCGCCCGGCAGTGTGGCGAACCCCGAGTTGCAGAAGGCCATAATTGCGTGGAAGACGCCCTGGAAGACGCCCTCGCCGAAGCCGAGTCCCGCTCCGATAAACCCGATGCTCAATGCTACGGCCCCGAGTAGCTCGACGGCGAAGGTGATCTTCGCTATCTGGCCGAGAAGCCTCAAGGTGTTGCGCGGGGAGCCTGCGTTCTCCGTCTCCTCTTGTACGGTGAGAAGACGCCTGAACCCCACCCTCTGTCCGACGAGGAGGGCGGCCAGGGTGGTTACGGTCATGATCCCGAGCCCCCCGAGCTGGATGAGGACCATCATGACTATCTCGCCGAAGTGGGTGAAGGTCCCGGGTATGGCGACCGTCGAGAGACCCGTAACCGTCCCGCAACTCACGGCGACGAAGAGCGCATCCACCAGGGGGATCCCATCCTTCGTGGCCCACGGAAGCTTGAGCAACGTGGTCCCCACGACCATGAGCGCGAGGAACCCGTAGACTATGAGGCGCGAAGCCGAAAGCCGCCCTAACAACACCCTCTCCCGAATCCAGATAGCAAAACAGCCGACGCAGACCCTGCGCAGTATACCCGCGGGCAGGCGATGATTCGGACCCGACTCTTATCTCTGAAAGAAGATACAATCTGTCGAGCAGGGATCGTTGGAGACCGGAGAGGACGTCTTGGCGCAGCTCACCGACAGCTACAACCGCAAGATGGATTACCTCAGGATCTCTGTCACCGACCGCTGTAACTTCCGCTGCCAGTACTGCATGCCGGAGGATATCCAGTTCCAGGACAAGAGCCACATCCTCACCCTCGAGGAGATGCTCACCTTCGCCGAGGCGTGCCTCGAGCTCGGCGTAACGAAGGTCCGCGTAACGGGCGGCGAGCCGCTCGTCAGGCGCGGGGTCGTCAAGTTCGTAGGATGGCTCAAGGACCTCGGCTTCGAGGACGTAACCATGACCACAAACGGCTTCCTCCTCAAAGAGAACCTGGAGGGCCTCGTGGAAGCAGGCCTCGACCGCGTCAACATCTCCCTGGACACCCTGCAGCCCGAGAAGTTCGCCTTCATAACGCGGCGCAACCACTTCCAGAAGGTGTGGGAAGCGGTGATGGCCGCGCTGGAGACGCCGCTCTCGCCGGTCAAGATCAACGCGGTGGCGATGCGCGGCGTCAACGACGATGAGATCTCCGATATGGCAAGGCTGACGCTCGAATATCCCATGCACGTGAGGTTCATCGAACTGATGCCCCTGAACGGCGACACGGACGGCTCGCGCTTCCGCTCGCTCTTTATCTCCGGGCGTGAGATCCTCGAGCGCGCGCAGGAGGAGCTCGGGGATCTACGTCCCATCGAGAAGGACGATCCCGCAGCCCCTGCGGACGAGTTCCGCTTTGACGGCGCACCCGGCACCTTCGGCGTCATAACGCCGGTCTCGGAGCCCTTCTGCGCCAGGTGCAGCAGGCTGCGTCTCACGGCTGACGGCAAGATCCACCCTTGCCTCCTCACCGACCTCGACGTCCCTGTAAAGGACGCTATCCGCTCCGAAAACCCGATCCCTGCTATCCACAAAGTTCTGTGGGAGACAGCCCGTATAAAGCCCGCGGCGGGCCTCACCCTCCCCGAGGAGTCGCGCCACCGCACGATGAGCCAGATCGGGGGCTGAGAGCAGGTCTTCCTCTAGCCGCGCGTGGAGGCTGCGCCCGGCGGAGGATGCTCCGGTAGTATCAGCGGCGGGCGCGGCTTCCGGGAGAAGTCGAAGTCCTTTGTAAGGTCGCCCAGCTTCGGGTCGTTCTCGCGCACGGTGGGTCTGGGATCGGGGCGCCCATCGGTCTTCGGGTCGATACGCTGGCCGTTCAGGAAGCGGTCCTCGATAAACTTGAGGTAGGCGTCGAAGCTCAGGGTCTGGTGGTCTACGTAGCCCCTCTTTGCGTAGGGGCTCACGACGAGGCCCGGCACCCTCATACCGTAGCCGTTCCTGTCGACTGTGGGCGGCACGACGTGGTCGTAGAACCCGCCCCAGTCGTCCCAGGTGAGGAAGATCGCCGTGCTATCCCAGTCGGGACTCTGCATCACGGCGTTGATGAGGCGGGTCACGTAGGCCTGGCCGACGCTGATCGAGGCCGGAGGGTGCTCGCTGTTCTTGCCGCCGGGGATAACCCACGAGACCGCGGGCAGATGGCCTGAGTCGGCGGCCTTGTAGAACTTCGAGGTGTTCTGGATGTTGTGAAGCTGGCCGTCCTGGCGCACGGTGTCGAAGTACGGCAGCGGGTTCCAGATGCCCGGCGTCCTCGCGTTCTGCATGACGTGGCTGCAGAACATCTCGCCGTCGCCACAGTCCGGCTGCGTGCCCTTGGATACGTAGTAGCCCCAACTCACGCCGTTATTGTGGAGCAAATAGGTGAGGTCGGTCCAGGCGTAGTCCGGCGGGGGGAGCGCACTGCCCGTCTTGAGGTAATGGTGCCTCGCGTCACCACTGTCAGGGGGACGGTCGGGCTTGTCCAAAGCGTTGTGGCAGCTCATCGGGTTGCCTGGCACGTCGCACTTGGCCGACCATCCAGAGACGGTGAAAAGGTGTGCCGGCAGGCTCCAGGAGGCGTTGGGCTCGAACATGTGATCCTGGAGCACGAACCGATGCGCGTACTCCCAGTAGTTTGGGATCTCCCGGTCGTCGTGGTAGCCCATCACGTCTGGCTTCTGCCGCCCCGACGACGTCCCGCAGGCGGGGTCGAGGGCGTTCTTGCAGGCCCTCTTTCTTCCCGCGAACTCCTGGCGGACGAAGCCGTCCATCTTGCCACCGTCGATGTCTTTTCTGGAATCGCTCGCCTGATGCGGACCGCCGCTGTTGATAACTTCCGGGTCGTGAAAAGGCTTCACGCACCGGCCAGTATTCGGGTCGGGGGAGCAGACGGTGGGTTTGCCGTCTTTCATCGGGATGCCGTCCGCGCCGGGATACGTCCCGAAGTAACTGTCGAACGAGCGGTTCTCCTGCATGATGATCACGACGTGCTTTATCTTCTGCAAGCCCGCCGGGACGCTCTGGGGTCCGGCCTTCCCACTGTACCTGGCCCCGCCCGAGAGACCGCAGCCGACCAACAACAGGGCAAAGATTAGCCCTGCGGCGAGGACGAGCACGGGCCGCAGGCACGTTCCCCTCCACCGCCGGCACCCACAGCCTCTACCACAGAACAACCCACGCTCCTACAGGCTTCGGAGATACTCCACGAGCCATTGTACAACCGGGATGTCCCACATCGGACAGGAGGACCGCGGACCTGAAGGCCCCCTCAGTCAGGCTCTATGGTTGCGATCAGGCCCTCTGCCTTGAGCCCCTCTTCGTAGAGTTCGGCGAGCTCTTTGTGGCATTTGGTTGCGACGGCTTTGCCCTTGGTGTGGGCCTCCATCATGATGTCGACGGCCCTCCTCACGGACATGCGCGGGATGACTTTTTGCAGCACTGCGACGACGTGCTCCATCGGCGTGTAGTCGTCGTTGTGCAGGATGACCTTGTACGGAGGCTCCTGGGCGACGCTACGCTCTATCTCTATCCCCGGCTTGGTCTCGGCGGAAGGGACCGCTACGCCATGCAACGTTGGTATGCTTCGCACTGTCATCTCCGGTTCGCCTGAGCTGGTCACGTACGGCAAAATACCGCGACGGCGTCGGATGCGCAACCTTTTTCCTTACACTACCGGATACCCGGCAACACTCTCTCGAGGACCTCGTCGACGGTGCGGCGGTTACGCTCCGCTATCTGTGCGGCGCGCGGTCCCTGTGGGTAATCTGCGGGGTCGTCGCGCATAAGCGGCGGAAGCGCCACTGGGCTTTTGTTGCCCCACTTCGAGAGCCAGTCTTCGGGTACTTTTTCGGGCAGTTCCTGGTGGGAGACCGCGGTCCAGAGCGCCGTCCACGCGCGCGGGACGACCCGCCAGATATCGTAGCCCCCGCCGCCCGTTGCGACCCAGCGGCCTTCGCAGAGCTCGTGGGCGAGGTCGTGCATCCTTCTGGGTATGTGCTCGTAGAGGCGGGTC
>CADDZK010000161.1 GCA_902812425.1 Actinomycetota bacterium | reverse complement strand
GTCGGGTCCGCCAGAGACCAGCGCAAGCGGACGGCGAAGGTCCATGCCGTAACGTTCAGCCGTCAGAAGGACTGTACGGGGGAAATCTGCGGGTCCCATACCGACAGTTTAGAGAACCCGGGGGGCCGGCAAAAGAAAAGACCGGGGCGCCGTGCCCCGGTCCTGCGTTCGGTCTGTGGGCCCTCTAGCTCAGGCCCGCTGTTCCTGGCGCCTCGCCATCTCCTCCGTCTCCTCCTGCTCCCCGAGCATCGGACGCTCTTCGGGGACCTGGACGTCGTTGACCGTGATGTTGACCTCGGTCACGCGCAGGCCGGCGAGGCTCTCGACGCGGTTGATCACGTTGCGCCGCGCGGCCTCGGTGATCTGAGGTATGGACTGACCATACTCTATGGCCATCGTCAGGTCTATGGCGGCCTCCTCTTCGCCGACCTCGACACTGACTCCCCTGGAATAGTTACCGCCGCCGCTGGTGCTGCCGCCGGTGACGCCGCCGGTCACGCTCTGCAGGAACCCGCCGACGGCAGCCGCGGCACCGCCGCCCATCTGTACCTTCTCTACCTCCTGCGCCGCGATGCCGGCAATCTGGGAGACCACAGCGTTGCTTATTGTGGTGGTGCCAAGATCACTCTTGAGGGGACTTCCGCTGCTTCCTTCGCTCATAGCCTTCCTTTCCGTATATTTCCTTAGATCAGTGGTAACCATGCGCTACACAGGTACCGTCCCACCTCACCGTCTATCAGGCTGCCTACCCCGCCGTTCAAGATCCTAAACCCCGCGCCCTCCAGCGCATATACGTAAGAAATGGACTCTGGAGGGCCAGTGAGCGACGATCTGGGGGCACTCCATCGAGGTGGTCGAAGTCTCCGCAGAATTGCGAGGCGCCTCATCCCGCTGTTAGTATGTAAGAGATACAACAACGTAGAGGCTGAGAGTCCCGTTCCACGATCTGGGCACCTTAGACGGGCGGAGCCATTGGTGCAACCGGCTACTAGAGTATTGGTCTCTGGTAGCCGGTTTTGTGTACGAACAAGACGCTGGGAGGAAGGAGCGAGCATATGAGACGGGTAGTCCTCCTCGGGTAGTCCTCCTACTAGGAGTAATGTCAGCAACGCTGGTTCTGGCTAGCGAGGTAGCCCTGGCGGTGATGCGCTTCGGCACTGAAGGAGACGACATGCTACGCGGAACACCCGGGTAGATCGTCTAATCGGCTACGGCGGCGACAATGCCATCCTCGCCCTTGCGGGCGACGACTATGTGCTCTTCGGCGGCGAAGGCAATGACACTATTTACGGTGGCCCGGGCAATGATGTGGCTGATGGTGAACGCGGCGACGACACGCTGTACGGGGGACCGGGCGACGACGGGGTGGCGGTCCCGGAGGCGACCTCGTAAGCGGCGGTCCTGGCGATGATCTCGTCTCGAGCCAACAAGGTGCCGACCGGGCCTACGGGGGAGAAGGCGACGACCTGATCGAAGACTATCGAGACGGCTCCAAAGACATCATCAACTGCGGACCCGGTCACGATCTCTACTACAAGCCCGACCCCATCGATGTGCTCTCGGGCTGCGAGGAGCAAATCGATCCGATCCAACCCGGTTAGAGATGGGAGACCTCTCGGGACTCTATAGGGCCCCGATGAGTTTCTCTAACATAAAAAGGGCCCACCGCGGGCCCTCCGAGAAGTAGCGGGGGCAGGATTTGAACCTGCGACCTTCGGGTTATGAGCCCGACGAGCTACCAGACTGCTCCACCCCGCGTCGTGGGAGAGATTCTAGCACCGGTCGGGAGTTTGTAAAGGCGGCGGGCGCCGTGGTACGGTAGCCGTCGAGATGACCGTCGTTCTCCTCATCCTGATCCTCGTCGGAGCCCTGATCTCGCTGGTCACGGCGCTCCGCGCCCTCGGAGCATATCTGAGGTACCGCCGCGCCCGCGCTGCCTTCCAGAGCGAGGTTACGGACGAGGTCGCCCGCCTCGCCGAGCGCGCAGACGAACTGGAGAGCAGCCTCTCGGCGCTCGACGCGCGCGCGGCGGAGCTTCCCATCCAGATCTCCGAGCTCCAGCAGAGCCTGACGACCTTGAGGGTCCTGACCGGTACCCTCGCCGCCTCGCTCCGGCAGGTGCAGAGAGTCCTCTCCTACAGCGCGCTCAAGACGCTCAGCGCGGCCCGCATAGGCAAGATCCTCCGGAGCGCTTCTGCCCCGAGGAACAGGCAGCCCTCCGGCTAGGTCGCAGGTGTCATGGACGGGTCGCAACCGTATACTTAGATAGATGGACGAGGAGCGCACACAACAGATGCAGACCGCCGAGGTACCAGAACCTTCGGGCGAGGGGTGCGAGGTCTGCGGCACCGAGATGTACGGCCTCCACTGCAAGCTGATCTGTCCGAACTGCGGCTACCGTCGCGACTGCTCCGATCCGTAGCCGCCTGCGAGAGCGCTCGCACCAGCAGGAGTGGGGCACTAAGGAGCCTCGCACCTCTCCCCCACGAACTACACCCCGATAGCTGTCGAAGGACCTCACGCACTACCGTGTCGTCGCAAGACTCGCCCCATAACCGTCTCGAAGATCCCGCCCCTCCCCTTCTCCGTAAGAAGTACTTTCGAGGTTCCACCTTTTTCTGCGAGCTTCGGCGAATAGAACTCACCAAGGATACTTGCGCCCTGCATAATTCGGGCCATTTTGGGGCCACCGGAGCGTAAATCCGGGCCTGCGCTTGCCCCAACAGTTACCATCACCGTAAACGCACTATAGAGAGGAGGTAGGTCATGGTGGTGCTGCGGTGCCCCTGCCATGAGGGAGCACAGTTGTGGGGAGAATTGTGGTGGACGGGGGGCGAGTATAGGTGGGTGTTCTTCGACGACGACAGGCGCAGCGAAACCTATGCCGAAGAGGTCGAGAGGTGTCCCGCGTGCGGCAGGCGGCTCGAGCGAAAGGAGATGGCCAGGGTATAGGTAGCAGAGGGTTGTCTGCGGGCAGTTCTTGGGGGCCCGTGCCTACGGTGTTAGGAGCGCTGTGGTAACCGATTCACGCCCCCACCAGGTACATCGGGCCTTGATTTCTCGTAACTACGCGTGCGAACCTACCTTGCCATGAGCACGGATCTACCCATGAAGGAGATAAGCCGGCGCCTCTCGTGGGTGGATTTCCTGGTCCCGCTCTCCGAAGAGGAGTTGCAGGATCTACTGCAACGTGCCGGCTTCCTGGAGCTCGAAGAAGGAAAGGTGCTAGTCGTCGGTCCCGAGGAGCACGCCCAGGGCATGCTCCTGGTGGTAGCGGGGCAGCTGCAGGTCTACGAGGTCTCCCTGAACTCGGGTCGAGAACACACCCTCTCGGTTCTCTCCGACGGTACAGCGGTTGGGGCCACGGGCCTCGAGCCTCGCTGGACGCGGGCGCTGCACATAAGAGCCCTGGAGCCCTCGGTGGTGTGCCGCATAGAGCGTCAAGACCTGGAGGCTCTGGTGCGGGGCAACCCTGAAGTGGGGCTCGGGCTCGCACGCACGTTGGCAAGCCAGCTTCAACTGATGGAGGATCGGTGGGCCGACATGGTGGAGAAGGAGGTCTCGGCGCGCCTTGCGGGGCTGCTCTACATGCTCGTCGAGAGCGTGGGGATCATGAGCAAGGATGGCCCGATGATCCCCACCCGCTATACCCACCAGCAACTCGGATCCATGATCGGCTCCAACAGGGAGGCAGTAACCAGGGCGTTCGCCGAGCTGCAGGAGGGAGGGGCCATCGAGGTGAGGAAGCGTCGCATCTACGTCAAGGATTTCGACGCTCTGCGGCGAAATGCTGGCGAATAGGATAGGCGAACTTCTGAGATGGATCCTCACATGTGCTCGGGCGAATAAGGGCAAGAAGAGGACCGGAGCCGTACTCGGCCGACTGCCGGGGTGGTGTTCACTATCCGCCGGCACGAGGCGGGCCTCGCCACGGTGAGTCAGGGCCTGGCTCGGTCAGCGGGCCACGACGACCGTGCACCCGGCGTGAGCCGCGACGTGCTGGCTTACCGAGCCCAGGAGAATACCGCCGTAGCCGTGAGAGCCGACCACGCCAGTCTTCTCTCTGGGAGATGGTGCACTCCGTTTCCCTTTTTGTCCTCGGAGAGGCTACAACGCGAGTGCATTGGCTACTCAGCTTCCTTCACCGGGCGCCCAGTGCGGAAAGCGCCCTTTCGCACCAGCCACTGACCTCGGCGTTCACGTGCAGGTCCTCCCAGTCCTCTGGACCGTACCAGCCTACCCTGTCCTCGCTGTAGTCTGCGTGGATCTCTACGGAGCCTCGCGGCCTGGCGAAGTAGATCAGGTCTATATGCTGGTGGTCGGGCGCTATATTCTCGAGCTGGACCCCGGCGGGCCGGTGTAGCTGCACGGGGTCGGAAACATCCTCCCGCTTCTCCCCCACCAACTCTACCCGCAGGCCCGTCTCTTCGAAGACCTCGCGCGCGGCTGCTTCGTCTGGAAGTTCGTCCCGTTCTATATGGCCGCCCGGTGGCAGCCACATCCCGAGCTTGCGGTGAAAATGCAAGAGTACCTTACCCTCCCACACCACGAACACTGCGACCGTGAAGTGCCTGCCTCTCTGCTCGGAGCCCATAACGCGTTCCAGGTTACACGAGAAGCCTCAGGGAAGAGGGTCCCTGGGAGGGTACGGAGCGGAACATCTATGGCCTGGCGTCGGGCTCACCGTACACGACCCGAGGGAACCAGTTGGTGACCCTGTGCACAAAGTGCCATTAGGTACAGAACCGTGCGATCTCTGATGAGGCGCGGCGAGCCAGATAGACACCAAACAAGATGGCCGCCGCCCCTGCGATCTTGGCCACTCCGAGGTCCTCCCCCAGCAGCACGACGCTTGCCATTAGCCCGACGAGCGTCACCAGGTATAGGTAGACGAGAACCCTGTTTGCCCCCAGCCGGTAGACATTGACCTGCCACGCGGCTATGGCGAAGCTGCTGCACAGCACCGTAGAGTAGGCGGCGGCCGTCCACGACTACGCCGCTACCGAGCCCCATTCTACCGAGGACAGCGGCGCCGAAAGGCCGGGATAGCCGGCGAAGGCCAAGGGTAGAACGGCGCCGCCGCCGATGAGCATCGTCCACCCGCCTACGACGAGCGGGTCCAGGCGGCGCAACACGGGCATGGAGAGCACCGCGTAGGCTCCCCACGAGAAGGCACTCAGGCAGACGAGCAGGTCACCGCCTACGGACGCCCCTCCTGAACCCAGTCCCCCGCCGACGACGAGGGCCACGCCCCCTAAGGCGAGGGCGAGACCCAGGACGCCCCCCGCCGTCGGGCGCTCCAGCCCCAACACGGCGCCGAGCAGCAGGCCCCACACGGGGGCGCTCGCGAAGATCAGCGCGGCGTTCGAGCCGCTGGTGAGGCTCAACCCCACCGTATAGCCGACCTGGTTGAGGGACACGCCAACCAGCCCGAGCCCAGCCAAGGCGGCGAGATCTCGGGGGGCGAGCCCGATATCACGTCGAAGCAGCCGCAAGGATGCGAGCAGCATCAGCCCGGCAAGCGCGTACCTGATCGGCATGAGCACCAGCGGCGGGAACCCCTCCAAGGCGTACTTGACCGAGACTACATCCGTGCCGACGAAGAAGGCTGCGAGCAGCATCGAGACCTCGGCAAGGGTCACCTTGCTCCTCGTGCTTGTACCTCTTAGACTCGTCTCCCGATCCGTCAACGTCGCGGCGGCGGGAGCATCGGCGCGATCGGTGGCGTGCTCGGCATACGAGCAATCTTACCGCCGGAGTAGCTCCGAAGCTTCGACCACACTCTGCGCCCTCTCTTCTCGGACCCGCTGTACGCCGAGGAGGGCACAGGGGCGTACGCAGGCCGCAAGTTCCCACCCCTCTGGATGTGGCAAGGCCGAAGGGTCCATACCAGTACCACGTGTTAGATAGATGGCCCCCTGTGGGTAAACTAGGTAACGAAACAGTCTGAGGCGCATCCTGCGGGAGGTCGGGCGCATGAAGATACCTGGTATGCAGTTGATCAAGAAGGCCGAGAGCAAGGGCAACGAGGCGGAGGTCCCCGTCGCCGAGAACCTCGGGCTCGTCGACTTCTTCAAGTTGACGTACAAAGAGATGAGCGAGGACCACGTCATGGCCTTCGCCGGCAACCTCACCTACAAGGGTCTCTTCGCCATCTTCCCGTTCTTCACTTTCCTGCTCTCGCTCCTCGGGCTCTTCAACGCGACGGACCTCGTCAACACCATGATCGACAAGCTCGGCAGCGTTGCGCCGGGAACAGCCACGACTTTCATCAAGGGCCAGCTCCTCAGCATCACCCAGAGCCAGGCCGAGAGCGCCTTCACGTTCGGGGCGATCATCTCGATATTGCTCGCCCTCTGGGGAGTGTCGGGGGCGTTCCGCTCGGTCATGGAGGCGATGAACGTCATGTACGAGGTGGATGAGGACAGGCCCTTCTGGAAGGTGTACGGGCTCTCCATCTTCATGTCGCTCGCCGTGACCATCCTCCTGGTCGGGGCGCTCGTGCTCGTCGTCTTCGGCAAGTCCATCGGGGTGACCGTGGCCGACCTCGTCGGGCTCGGGTCCGTCTTCGCCACTATCTGGAGCATCGTGCAGTGGCCCGTCGTCGCGTGCGTCGTCCTCTTCACCTTCGCCCTCATCTACTACTTCGCCCCAGCGGCCAAGCAGAGGTTCCGTTGGATCAGCCCAGGCTCCCTCCTCGCCTTCGTCTTCTGGCTCATCTTCTCGCTACTTTTCTCGCTCTACGCGAGCACCATCGGCGGCAGTTCCTACAACGAGACCTACGGATCGCTCGCCGGTGTGATCGTGCTGTTGCTCTACGTCTACTACTCGGCGCTGATCATGCTCGTCGGGGCCGAGATGAACCAGGTGATCGAATGGCACATCCCCGGCGGCAAGGACGAGGGAGAGAAGTTCCCGGAAGAGGACCGCAAGCCCGACGTCCACCGGCTGAACAGGGAACAGAACGGCGAGAGCAAGTAAGGCCGCGCTGAACTCGTGATGGTCCACGGCCTCGACTTCACGAGCGCCCCCGGCCGCCGCAAACCGCTCATCGTCCTCGGCTGCACGCTGGAAGGAGCCTCCCTGCGCGTCGAGGACTCGCAGACGCTGACCGACTTCGGCGGCTTCGAGGACTTCCTGCAGAGTCGGGGACCCTGGGTGTGCGGGATGGACTTCCCTTTCGGTCAGCCGCGATCCCTGGTGGCCGCGCTCGGATGGCCGCGCAGTTGGGAGGGATACGTCGGCGAGGTCGGCAAGCTCTCGAAGGAAGAATTTGAGGGCGCAATCCGCGCCGACATGGCCACGAGAGAACCGGGCAGCAAGTGGCGCTACCGTCTTGCGGACCTGAGAAGCGGTTCCAGCAGCGCGATGATGCTCTTCCGGGTCCCCGTCGGCAAGATGTTCTACCAGGGGGCGCCGCGCCTTCTCGCCTCCGGCGTCCGCATCGAGCCCTGCAGAAGAAACGGAGACGACCGCGTGGCCGTCGAAGCCTACCCCGCCGTCGTCGCCCGCCGCTTCCTCGGCCGCACGGCGTACAAGAGGGACGGCGTGCCCGACACGCTGGAGAGGAGGTCCGCGCGGGAGACGCTCCTCTCAGGCCTGGAATCTGCGGCCCTGAGAGAGATCTACGGCTTCAGCGTGGAGATGGGCCGCTTCTGGAGAGAAGAGTTCGCCCGCGACCCCTCCGCAGACGCCCTCGACTCGCTGCTGTGCGCTATACAGGCGGCGTGGGCCTATACGAGGCGAGAGACAGATTACGGCGTGCCGCCGGAGTGTGATCCCGACGAGGGTTGGATCCTCGACCCTGCCCTGCTGGCAGGATGAGACAGGAAAAAGAGATGCCGTACACGGAGAAGTTCGATAGCGCCCTCGTCTACGCCTCCCGGCTACATAGAGACCAGTACCGCAAAGGCACCCGTGTTCCGTACATAACCCACCTCCTCGCCGTGGCTGCCATCGTCGGCGAGAACGGCGGGACGGAGGATGAAGTCGTAGCCGCGCTCCTACACGACGCCCCCGAAGACCAGGGCGGCAAGGCGATCCTCCAAGAGATCCGCGCCCGCTTCGGGGGCGAAGTGGCGAAGATAGTAGAGGGCTGCACAGACACCTACGAAGACCCGAAACCGCCCTGGCGCGAGCGCAAGGAGAGATACGTGGCTCACCTGGCAGGAGCCCCCGCTTCCGTGCGCCTCGTCTCCTCTGCGGACAAACTGCACAATGCCCGCGCCGTCCTCTCTGATTACCGGTCTCTCGGCGAAGACCTCTGGACTCGGTTCAACGGCGGTAAGAGAGGCACGCTCTGGTACTACAGGGCCATCGTCGAAGCCCTCCAGACTGAAGAAGATGCTCCCGTAGTCGAGGAGCTCGACCGCGTAGTCACGGAGCTAGAGCACCTCGCGGCCGACCACGGTCCGGCCACAGAAGAAGCGCCGGCATGAAACGATCTCCGGGAGAGCCTGTCTATCAGCGCGATACGTCGTCGGCCCGGGCTTCGCTGTCCCTGACAGACACGAAGCTGATAGCTGACGGCACGGTCGGCGGCCGCCGACCGTCTAAGACACCGCGCTCTGGATATCCTCGGCCAGCGTGGGATGGATGTGGATGGCGTCTCTGAGCACGTCGAGCGTCGCGCCCGCGTTCATCAGGTCGACGTACATGTGTACCAGTTCGGCTCCCTCTGCGGTCAGCACCGCAGCCCCGAGGATGCGCCCGTCAGAGGCATCGGCGACGACCTTTATGAGCCCCTTGTTCTCACCTA
>CADDZK010000160.1 GCA_902812425.1 Actinomycetota bacterium | reverse complement strand
TACCTCCTCCGCTCCTCGTCCAATACACCTCCGTAGAGACTCGCCAACGATAACAGCATACCCCTGTCTTTCATAGATTTCAATATCTATTGAAATTTTTGAAAGCATGAGTCGGGATGAAGCGCTGTTCTGCGGTCTTCCGGTTTGCTAGTGGGTCTTCAGGTAGTCTTCGATGCCCGCTCTGAGGGCTTGGGCGATCTGCTGCTGGCGCGTGCCCGTACCATCGGAGAGGAGCTGACCCTCTCTATCGTTAGTGATAAAGACGGTCTCCGCTATGGTCGCCGGCATCTCGCTCTTGAGGAGGACGCCAGAGGCGAAGGAGTATGGTGTCCTCGTGGCGATAGTACCTGTGCCGCCGGCGGCGGGCAGGGTCGAGAGCGAGTTGAAGACGGCGGTGGCGAGTTCCTTGTCCTTGCGCCACTTCCCGAAGAGGGTGGTCGTGTAATCGGTTGAGGTGTTCGTGGAGCCGTTCATGTGGATGGAGACGAGGACCCTTGCCCCTGTGGAGTTCGCGTACGTGTAGCGGTCGTTATTCGAGAGGGTCGTGTCATTGTCTGTGCGGGTCATGCAGACCGAGTAGCCGTCGCCCTCGAGGAGGGTTTTCACTCTCTTTGCGACGTCAAGGTTCTGTTCCTTCTCGGTGAGGCCGTATTTCGTGTTCACCGCTCCTGAATCGGTTCCTCCGTGGCCTGGATCCAGGACCACCTGCCCCGTGCAGGGCTCCTGCGCACGTGCGCCGGTCGTGATGGTCGCGGAGAGAAGCATCGCGGCGAGCACCGCCGCCAGCACCATCGCCCACACCTTCGAGAGACCGGCATGCGTCATGCTCCATCCTTTCTGAGTGGGGCGGAGGGAAGGAGCGGGCTCCGCCCCGTGTTACGTAACACGGGCGGCATCATAACCTGCCGCGAGGGCGGGCACATCCCCCAAATGGGCTAGTTTTTATCAGCCACCGAAAAGGCGTGACCAGAAGCCGCGGTTCTTCAGGGCGTTCAGCTCGGCCTCCAGGCGGACCCTGTCCTCCGAGAGGGCTGATTTTTCCTCCGTGAGGGCCATCTGTTCCTTCAGGAGGCGCTCGCGCTCGGATTCGAGGCGGGCCTTCTCCTCTTCGAGGGTGGAGATCGTCTTATCCTGCAGTTCGCGCTGGAACTCGACGAGGTTGAGGCGTTCGATCTCGGACCAGAGGCGGTCGATCTCCATCCTCGCGGCGTCGCGCTCCTGGCGGATCTCCTCGATCTGGCGGGTCCGCTCTTCGAGGCGGGTCTTGTAGTCCTGTCCCTGCTGCAGGAGACGTTCGTAGCGCTCGAAAGGGACGGCAGGGAGCCTGGAGTTGCCAGCGGACTCTTCGCCCATCACCTCGCCCTCGAAGATCTCCTCCTCCGCCGACTCGGCGCCGAGTTCGCGCGCGAGCCCGAGGACGTCTTCGAGGTTGAAGAGGTGGGCGTCGTCCTCACCACGTTCCGGGCGAAGCCTGCCCTCTTCGACGAAGCGTCGTACCGTCTCGGGCGGTACGTCCAGAACGGCCGCCGCCCCATTAAGCCCGATGCGCTCCTCGCCCCTGTCCATGAGCGCATTCTACTTGAGATTCAGAGATCAGGCATCAGGTTGCAGGCCGCAAATTCGTCCCGTATGCACAGCCTAAAGATCCCGGGCCAACCCCTTCCCGAGGCCTGAAACCTGCTGTCCTAAGCCTGTTTCAGGCCTTCACGACCTCGCCGCCCTGAACCTTCACGGGGATCTTCGGCAGCGGCCTCGGGGCCGGGCCGGCGATGACCTTGGCGCCTTTGGCCGGGTCGTAGACCGAGCCGTGGCACGGGCAGGCGAGCTTGCCGCCTTTGTAGGCTACCGTGCAGCCCTGGTGCGTGCAGATAGCCGAGTAGGCCACGAAGTTTCCGCTCTTCAGGTGGATCAGGACCGCCGGGCTCCCCGAGTCCTTGAACGTGACGGCGCTGCCGGGCGCGACGTCGGACGCGCTCGCGATGGCAGCCCCGCCCGCCTTCCCGCCGGAAGACGTCTGCGAACCACCTCCCGAGTTTGCGTTGCCGTAGCCGCCGCCAGAGCCTCCGCCACCTGACTTGCCTCCGCCGCCGGAACCTCCGCCGCCGGAACCTCCGCCGCCGGAGCTACCGCCGGCGCCTCCTCCGCAGGCGGCCAGTGAGGCAGCGGCGGCGCCAACCCCAAGCGCGGTGCCGAGCCTGATGAACCGCTCGCGCGAAATCTTCTCCAAGGGTCCCTCCTCGTCGCTAGTGGTCCCCTTGATATACGCAGGGTCTTCGGCTTCGGTTCTACTCGCGGGCGTCCGTATCCGAGATATAGCATGCGGCCAGAACGTCCCCTACTATGGACGCGGCGATCGAGGTCTCTTAGCGAGCCCCTGCGCCACCGCGAGCCAGATCACTACAGACCAGAGTGTGACGCCTACGAACTGCACCGGGGTATAAGTTGGCATGTAGTTATCCTCGAGGCGTTCGGTGCACCATCCCGCGCGCGACCGGCTGCGTATAAGATTGAGAAACTCCGCAACCCTTGAGAGGAGTCCGACACGTGAACGGCATGGTATGGGTGCGCGTCCTGATCGGGGCCGTCTGGCTCAACGGCGGCGTGGAGAAGCTGCTGAACCCCGACTTTCCCCGGCAGTTTGCCGCCAGCCTCAAGGCAGGGGGCTTCATCTCGCAGGCCCCGCCGTTCTTCCAGGACTTTATGAGATCCTACGTGGTGCCCCACGCCGAGCTCTTCGCCCAGCTCATGCGCGCGGGAGAGTTGACGCTCGGGATCGCCCTCATCCTCGGATTGCTCACCAACCTCGCCGCCATCGGCAGCGTCGCTCTGAGCGCCGTGATCTCGCTCTCCCAGGGTGGTGTGGGACTCGGGACTGGCCTGGGCTCCCCCGAGTTCCTAACGATAAACGTGCTAGTGGCCTTGATCTCAGTGGTGATCCTGCTCAGCCCCGCCGCGAAGAACCTCTCCGTAGACTCCCGCCTCGCGAAGCGCAGCCCCGGCCTCTCGCCCCTGCTCACCAATCGCCGGCGAGGCTAGCCTTCCACTCCTCGCGCAGCACGCCCATGATGACGTTGTCGACGTAGCGTCCGGCGAGCCAGATGTGCTCGCGCACCCTGCCCTCCTCGACGAAGCCGCACGCTCTGTAGGCCCGGATCGCCCGCTTGTTCTCTGCGTGAACCTCGAGCCACATTCGCCTCAGGTTCCTTACCCTGAAGGCGTAGTCGAGCAGCAATCCCACGGCCTCACGCCCGTAGCCGCGCCCCCAGTACTCCCTGTCGCCGATCGTGATGCCCGGCTCGCAGTGACGGGCGGCCACGTCGATGTTGGAGAGGCCGCAATGACCGATGCACTCTCCGTCGGCCTCTATGACGAAGTCGGTCTTGTCGCGGGAGCCTTCGCTTGCCTCGCGATCGGACTTCGTCCGCATCCGTTCGAGGCAGACGGGCAGCGGCGGGTCGCCGCCTCCCGCAAGCTCCACTTCGAGATCGTTCCTGAACCGCCAGAGGCGCTCCAGATCCTCCCGCTCTACGGCCCGCAGCGTGACTTTCTCTCCCTCTAGCATTACTTCTCGACGGGATGGTACATCCATACGTTCGGCTCTTCGTAGACGCCGAGGTCCTTTTCGAGGTCCATAACGACGGGTTGCAGGGCTCCCTGCACCACATAGACGCCGCTCTCGGGGAAACGCATGCCTGTCCACTCCTCCCATTCTGTGACGCTGCCTGTAATGACCATGGATCTTGGCGCAACCTGTAGGAACTTCGCACCGAGCCTCTCGTGGACCCTGAGCCAGGGGTCGAAGGGGAGCCCGTCGGCCCGCTTCCACCTTACGTAGCGCTCCATCGGCGTGAGCGGGTAGCTCTCCTTCAGGGTGGGCCGGACCGGTGCGATCATCGCCCCGAGACCGTTTTCGACCGCCACGCTCTTCATAGCGACGAGGACTATGCTGCTGAGGCCTCGTCCCCTGTGGGCGTGCCCTACGATCGCCAGGAGGGCAGAGACCACCGTCGGGTCACGCTCCTCTTCGGTATCTCGCGCCCCTCGCTCCAGTACTTCGTCGAGGCCCGCAGGCAATCCTTCTGTAGTCCCGTCCCAGAAAGCGGGGATGCAATGGCCAGCCGCGACGACCTCTCCCCCGCCTTCGCAGACGGCGATCTGGAACCCTGGGAAATCCGTAAACAGGCGATCCCAGTAGCGCCTGACGACGGCATCGTGGTGCATGAACTCGGGGAACGTATCCGGCAGGGATCTCACGCCTGCCTCCAGGCCGGGCCTCTCGGCCAGGGTGAAGATGCTTAACCCCTGGCGCAAGTCCCGCTCAAAGACCTGATGCCTACAAAAACGCAGGGACCAGCTCGCCCTTCACGAGGTCGGCGTTGTGTTCGCGCTCGCGCACGACGGCCCAGCTCTCTCCCTTGACCATGACCTCGGCGGGCCTTGGACGAGAGTTGTAGTTGGAGGCCATCGAGAAACCGTAGGCGCCTGCGTCCATGATGGCGAGCGCCTCGCCCTCCGAGACGTCGGGCAGCTCGCGGTCGCGGGCGAGGTAGTCACCCGACTCGCACACGGGCCCGACGAGGTCTGCGTTCGCGACGGAGCCGTCCTCGTTCACGGAGAGGACCTCGTGATGGGCGTCGTAGAGGCTCGGGCGAAGGAGGTCGTTCATACCAGCGTCGGCGACGATAAAGCTCTTCTCGCCGCTCTTCTTACGGTAGACGACGCGCGTGAGGAGGACCCCTGCGCTGCCTGCGATATAGCGGCCCATCTCGCAAAGGATCTTCGTCCCCGTCGCCTCCAGGCTCGGACGGATGGCGTCTACCAGCTCCTTCGGGGTCGGAGTCTCCTCGTCCTTGTAAGAGATGCCGAGGCCGCCGCCGATGTTGAAGTAGCGGATGTCGAAGCCGCGCGCCTTGAGCTCGTGGACGAGGCTCGCGGAGCGTTCGACCGACTCTGTGTAGGGGGCGAGCTTGGTGATCTGGGAGCCTATGTGCTGGTGGACGCCGATGAGGTCGACACACCGGTAGCTCCCTACTCTGTCGGCCAGCGCGAGCGCCTCGTCGACGGGGATGCCGAACTTGTCGCGGCTCCTCCCCGTGGCGACGTGGTCGTGGGTCCCCGCGTCGACGTCGGGGTTGACGCGCAGGGCGACGCGGGCCCGCTTGCCGAAGCGGGCGCAGAGGCGGTCGAGGTGCTCGAGCTCCGAGGCAGATTCGACGTTGAAGAGCAAGATGCGCTCCCCTAGGCCCGACATGAGCTCCTGTTCGGTCTTCCCTACCCCGGCGAAGACGACCTTCTTCGGGTCGAACCCGGCCCGCATTACCCTGTAGAGCTCCCCGCCTGAGACGATGTCGGCTCCCGCCCCCAAAGAGGCGAGCGCCCGCAAGACTGCGAGGTTCCCGTTCGCCTTGACCGCGTAGCAGACAAGATGGTCAAGACCCGAAAATGCTTCGTCGAGCTCTCTGTATGCCCTCTCGATGGCAGCGTGGCTGTAGACGTAGGTCGGGGTCCCCGCCCCTGCGGCTATCTCGGAGAGCGGCACGTCCTCGCAGCGGAGTCCGCCCCCCTCGTAGTGAAAGTCGTCCAAAACGTACCTCCTCGTGTAGCCGGGGCGTGCTATATTTTCTGGCTCCTGCAGATGGAGCCGTAGGGAGAATATACCCCGTGCAGAGACCCCGCGCGACACCACAGGCGAACGAGACCACGGAGTCCGGCGCCGCCCTTCCTCTGCTCCTCAACCCCGTCCTCGCGCAGCAGGGCGCCTACCCTCTGTTGCGCCTCGACGAGCGCCGCCGGGAGCTCGAGAAGAAGGGCGCAGAGCTCTTCGATTTCGGTACGGGAGATCCTCGCGAACCGACAGACGAGAAGATCCGTCAGGCTCTAAGAGACGGCGTCCCCGAGGTCAGCAGGTACCCGAGCACCGCAGGCAAGCGAGACCTGCGCGAGGCTTTCTGCGGCTGGATGCAGCGCCGCCACAACGTCGCGCTCGACCCCGAGAGCGAGGTACTGCCGGCCACCGGATCGAAGGAGGCCATCTTCCACGCTCCCCTGGCCCTTTTGCACCACTCGCACCCCAGGCGCGGCGTGACCTACGGTACGCCCGGCTATCCCGTCTACGAGCTGGGGACGCTCTTCGCCGGCGGCGAGGCCCTGCCCGTGGGGCTGAGAAAAGAAGGCGGTTTCCTGCTCACGCCCGAGGCCGTAGATCCCAGACGTACGCGGATACTCTGGATCAACTACCCCCACAACCCCACGGGCGCAAGAGCTACCTACGAGTACCTGGAAGAAGTAGCAGCGTTCTGCCACGCTCACGACATACTGCTCTTCTCCGACGAGTGCTACAACGAGATCTACTCCGGAGAGCCCCCGCCTTCCATCCTGGAGATAACCACGAAGCGGACCCTCGCCTTCTGCTCCCTCTCCAAACGCAGCGGCATGACGGGCTACCGCTCTGCGATGATGGCGGGCGACCCCGAGCTCATCGCCGCCCTGAAGAAGCTCCGTCCCTCTATCGGCGTCGCCACCCAGTCCTTCGTACAGGACGCGGCGACCATAGCCTGGACCGACGACGAGCACGTCGAAGAAAGAAGACGCGTCTTCGGCGAGAAGCGGGCGCTCTTCACGCAGTTCTTCGAGAAGGCGGGGCTGGAATATTTGCGCACCGACGTGAGCTTCTACCTGTGGATTACGGTGCCTGGCGGGGACGATGAGGCTTATGCGCTCAGGCTCATGGAGGAGGGGATAATCGTGGCGCCAGGCAGGGCTTTCGGGTCGGGTGGCGAGGGGTACGTACGGGTAGCTCTCGTGCCTGGGATCGAGGACTGCCGGCTGGCGATAGAGCGTTGGGGCGAACTCGAGGCGCAGACGTGAGGATGCGCGACGCCACGCTTGAGGACCTCGCGGCCATCGTGGAGATCTACAACTCCATCATCCCGAGCAGAGTGGTTAGCGCAGACACAGAGCCGGTCTCCGTCGAGCAGCGGCTCTCGTGGTTCCGCGAACACGACCCTGAGAGGCGTCCGATACTGGTGGCCGAAGAGGAACGGGAGGTCGTAGGCTGGTTGAGCCTGAGCGACTTCTACGACGGCAGGCCTGCCTACCACGCGACCGTCGAGATCGGCATCTACGTCAGAGAAGGCTACAGGGGCAGGGGAATCGGCGGACGCATGCTGGAGGAGACCATCAGACGCGCCCCCGAGCTGGGCATAAAGACCATGACCGCGGGAGCCTTCGGTGGCAACGAGCCCAGCCTCAAGCTATTCGAGCGGTTCGGCTTCGAGAGGTGGGCTCACTTCCCAAGGGTTGCGGAACTGGACGGCGAGGAGCAAGACCTCGTCGTCCTGGGACGCAGGATCGCCGCCTAGTGCCTTTGTAGCTCGCGTTGTACCAACGCGAGCTACAAAGGCACTTTCCTATTTACGCGGCGGGCTCGTACGTATTCCTCACTCGCTGGTATCGGCCAGGTACTGATGGACCAACCTCACGGCCATAGAGCCCTCACCCACGGCTGAGGCTACCCGCTTGATCGAGCCGCTGCGCACGTCGCCCGCGGCAAATACCCCGGGCAGGCTCGTCTCCAGCAGGTAAGGTTCCCGCGAAAGTCCTTCCCAGGCGTGTCCCTCAAGCGCGGAGCGGTCCAACGCCTCCCCCGTCAGGATGAAGCCACTCTGGTCGAGTTCGACGGCCCCTTTAAGCCAGCCGGTATTGGCTTCGGCGCCGATGAAGACGAAGAGCGCCTGCGCCCCGAGAACACGCCGCGCGCCAGAGCGGTTGTCCTCGACCGCGATCCCCTCCAGACGGTCCTGGCCCAAGAGTTCTCGAACCTCGGTGTTAGCAAGCAACTCGATATTCCCGGCGTCCATAACCCGCTTCACGAGATATCTCGACATGCTTTTGTCCAGGGCTGCTCCCCTTATGAGCAGGTATACCCTCCTCGTGCGCCCCGCCAGGAACACCGCCGCCTGGCCCGCCGAGTTGCCACCGCCGACGACCACGATATCCTCGCCTTCGCACCGCTGGGCCTCCGCCTCCGTGGCGGCGTAATGGACGCTTACGCCCTCGAAGAGCTCCAGGCGGGGCACGTCGAGCCTGCGGTAGCGGGCCCCGGTCGCGATTATCACGCTGCGTCCTGCGAGCCCACCGTCCTCGGTGAGCCCGATACGGTAGTAGCCGTCCTCCCTCCTCAGGCCGACCGCTTCCTGGGGCACCGCGGTCCTTGCACCGAATTTGTCGGCCTGGATCAGGATGCGGGTGGCGAGCTCGAAGCCCGAGAGTCCCGCGGGGAAGCCCGGATAGTTCTCTATCCGCGATGAGGTTCCCGCCTGTCCTCCCAGGGCAATCGACTCGAGGGCGAGGGTGGAGAGGCCCTCAGAAGCCCCGTAGACCGATGCGCCAAGTCCCGCGGGCCCCGTCCCAACAACGACGAGGTCGTAGGTTCGCCCCCTGGGAGCATCTACCTTCAGGCCTATGGTCCGGGCAAGCTCTGCGTTCGTCGGGTTCTTGAGCACGTCTTCGCCCAGCCAGATGACCACCGGCGTCTCAGAGGGCTTCGCGCCGCACCTCTCGAGCAGGGCCTCTGCTGTAGGATCCTCTTCGAGTTCGATCCAGACGTGGAGCAGCCGGTTGCGGGCCGCGAACTCCCTCAGGCACGTCGCATCGGCTGAGTGGCGCGAGCCTATTATCCTCAGGCCGAAGCCGGCCCTCATCCCCCACGAGCGCCTTGCGATAAAGGACTTCAGGATTATGTCGGAGAGGTTGGGCTCCTCGGTAACGAC
>CADDZK010000159.1 GCA_902812425.1 Actinomycetota bacterium | reverse complement strand
GATGTCCAGAGGAAGATTTGAGAGGACCAAGCCACACCTCAACGTCGGAACGATTGGTCACGTAGACCACGGCAAGACTACCCTCACCGCTGCCATCACAAAGGTCCTCGCAAAAGAGGTCCCTGATGACCCAGCTAACCGTGAGGTGGCTTTTGATCAGATAGATAACGCCCCAGAGGAGCGTCAGAGGGGCATAACCATAGCCACCTCTCACCAGGAGTACGCAACAGCCAACCGCCACTACGCCCACGTTGACTGCCCAGGGCACGCTGACTACGTGAAGAACATGATAACTGGGGCAGCCCAGATGGATGGGGCTATCCTGGTTGTGAGTGCAGCAGATGGTCCCATGCCACAGACTAGAGAGCACATCTTGCTTGCTCGTCAGGTAGGGGTTCCATACATAGTAGTGTTTCTAAACAAGGCGGACATGGTAGATGACCCAGAGCTTTTAGAGCTAGTAGAGATGGAGGTAAGGGAGCTCCTTTCTGAGTACGACTTCCCAGGCGATGACATCCCAGTGGTTATAGGGAGTGCTTTGAGGGCTCTTGAGGGAGACTCTTCTGAGTATGGGGAGCCTGCGATATTGCAGCTCATGGAGGCGGTAGATGAGTACGTCCCAGAGCCAGAGAGAGACATAGATCGTGACTTCCTTTTGGCTGTAGAGGATGTCTTCACCATCCAGGGTAGAGGAACTGTAGCAACGGGGCGTGTAGAGAGCGGAGTGATCAAGCTCAACGATGAGGTAGAGATAGTAGGAATACGGCCCACAAGAAAGACGGTTGTAACAGGGGTAGAGATGTTCAACAAATCGATGGACTCTGCCCAGGCAGGAGACAACATAGGAGCACTCCTAAGAGGAGTAAAGCGAGATGACATAGAGCGCGGGCAGGTTCTGGCCAAGCCCGGGAGCATTACTCCACACACCCGCTTCAAGGCAGAGGTTTATGTCCTCTCTAAGGAAGAGGGGGGAAGGCATACGCCATTCTTTAGCAACTACCGCCCACAGTTCTACTTCAGGACTACGGATGTAACAGGGGAGATCCGTCTTGAGGAAGGTGTGGAGATGGTGATGCCAGGAGACAACACTGTTATGAATGTGGAGTTGATCAGTCCCATAGCGATGGATGAGGGACTCAACTTCGCCATTCGTGAGGGTGGGCGTACAGTAGGTGCTGGTGTCGTTACCGAGATCGTGGAGTAGCTGGTGGCCGTCTCGAAGATAAGGATAAAGCTCAAGGCCTACGACCACGAGGTCATAGACAAGACCGCGCGGTCGATAGTCGAGACGGCGGAGCGGACCGGGGCCTTCGTTTTCGGCCCCGTCCCGCTGCCGACGAAGAAGAGCAGATACACGGTGATCCGTGGTCCCTTCAAGGACAAGGACTCGCGCGAGCACTTTCAGCTGCACACGCACAAGCGTCTCATAGATATCCAGCAGCCAACGCCGCGCACGGTCGACTCCTTGCAGCGGCTCGACCTGCCGGCTGGCGTGAACATAGAGATAAAGGCGACGTAGGGTTATGGCAACGGCAGTTTTCGGACGCAAAAAGCATATGACCCAGGCCTTTCAGGACGACGGCACGCTCGTCGGCGTCACGGTGATCGAGGTCGAGCCCAACTTCATCACGGCGGTCCGCACCGCCGAGGAGGACGGCTACGAGGCCGTACAGGTAGGCTTCGGTGCCGCGAGGTCGAACCGGGTCAACAAGGCCCAGGCAGGCACCTTCGCCAAGCTCGACACGCCCCCACGCAGGCACCTCAAGGAGCTGCGCGGCGTCTCGGGCGAGGTCGGCGAGAGCATCGGCGCCGACGTCTTCGAGGTTGGAGACAGGGTCCACGTGAGTGCTACCTCCAAGGGTAAGGGCTTCCAGGGGACCATCAAGCGCCACGGTTTCGCCCGCGGCCCGATGAGCCACGGCTCGCACAACATCAGGCAGCCAGGCTCAGTCGGGGCCTCGGCGGACCCTGCCCGCATATTCAAAGGCCAGAGGATGCCTGGCCAGATGGGCAACAAGACCGCGACGGTCAGGAACCTCGAGGTCGTCGCCGTTGACGCCGAGAACAACGAGCTCTGGGTGCGCGGCGGCGTGCCGGGCGGCAAGAACGCCGTCGTCAGGGTCAGGAAGGTGGGTGAGTAGGATGGCCGAGGCACAGGTTTTCGACGCCCGCAGCGGTAACAAGTCTTCTCTCGATCTCGAAGGCCCCCACTTTACGACGGAGCCGAACGAGCACGTCATCCACAGGGCCGTAGTGGCCGAACTGGATGCCAGGCGGCGCTACACGGCTTCGACGAAGGGCAGGAGCGAGGTCAGGGGCTCCGGCGCCAAGCTCTACAGGCAGAAGGGGACGGGACGCGCGAGGGTAGGCGACGCCAAGTCTCCTATACGCTACGGCGGCGGCACCTGGGGCGGCCCGAAGGCCAAGCCTGCGCGCTACGGAAAGCGGATCAACCGCAAGGAGGCCCGCGCCGCGCTCGACGGAGTGCTCTCTGCGAAGGCAGCCGATGGAGAGCTTTACGTGCTCGACTCGCTGGCTTTTGATGCGCCTTCGACCAAGCAGGCGAAGGAGCTCCTTTCGAAGATGGAGCTTAAGGGGCCCGTGCTCGTCGTGCTGACGGAAGACGACGAGAACGCGGCGCTCTCGTTCAGAAATTTGCCGCGGGTGACGGTTGCGGGTCCGCATGAGTACGGGGTCTACGAGCTCTTGCGGGCGCGCGAGGTAGTCTTCTCGCGGGCCGCCTACTCCAGGCTCGCCGGAAAGGAGAGTTAGATGGACCCGCATCAGGTGATAATCCGACCCGTCATCTCCGAGAAGAGCTACAACCTCATCGAGACCGAGGGGCAGTACACCTTCCACGTCGACAGGCGGGCGAACAAGAACCAGATCAAGCGCGCCGTCGAGGGAGCCTTCGACGTGAGCGTCCAGAAGGTGAACACGGTGAACGTAAAGAGCAAGCCCAAGCGCCAGGGTCTCACCAGGGGCCGTACTCCGACGTGGAAGAAGGCCGTGGTGAAGCTGGCCGAGGGCGAGCGCATAGAACTGTTCGAGGGGGTTTAATGCCTGCGAGACGTTACAGGCCGACGAGCGCGGGCCGCAGGAACTCCTCGGTTCTCACGCGCGACTCGGTTACGAAGAACAAACCGGAGAAGAAGCTAACCGCCAAGTTGCACAAGACGGGCGGGCGCAACAACCACGGCCGCATAACGACCCGCCACATCGGGGGCGGCCACAAGCGGCGCTACAGGACCATAGACTTCAAACGACGCAAGGACGGGGTGCCTGCGACGGTAGCGGCGATCGAGTACGACCCGAACCGCTCGGCGAACATCGCCCTCCTCCACTACCACGACGGCGAGAAGCGCTACATCCTGGCGCCGCGCAACCTCACGGTCGGCTCCATCGTCGAGAGCGGCCCCGACGCCGAGGTCGACGTGGGCAACACGCTCCCGCTGAACCGCATACCGGTAGGTACCGTCGTGCACGCCGTCGAGCTCGAGCCCGGTCGCGGGGCGCAGCTGGCCCGCAGCGCGGGGACGAGCGCCCAGATCACGGCCCGCGAGGGCAACCTGGTCACGCTCAGGCTCCCGAGCGGCGAGCGCCGCAGGGTCCGCGCCGAGTGCCGCGCCACCGTCGGTGTCGTCGGCAACCAGTCGCACCAGAACGTCAGGTGGGGCAAGGCCGGACGCAAGCGGCATCTGGGTATACGTCCTACGGTGCGTGGTACGGTCATGAACCCCGTGGATCATCCACATGGTGGTGGCGAGGGGAAGAGCACGCCGGGCCGGGCGCCGGTTACTCCCTGGGGCAAGATCACGCAAGGGTCGCCTACCCGTAAGAAGCACAAGCGCTCGGACGCCATGATCGTGCGCCGGCGCAGGAAAGGAAGGAGGCGCTAGATGACGCGCTCATCCAAGAAGGAGCCGTTCGTCGAGGAGCGCCTTATGGAGCGCATCCTCCGCATGAACGAGAACAACGAGAAGCGGATGCTCAAGACGTGGAGCCGCGCCTCGGTGATCTACCCCGAGTTCGTCGGCCACACCATCGCCGTCCACGACGGGCGCAAGCACGTGCCCGTCTACTGCACGGAGTCGATGGTCGGCCACAAGCTCGGCGAGTTCGCCCCGACGCGTACCTTCCGTACGCACGTCAAGGGCGACAGGACGGCGAGGCGCAGATGAAGGCGAAGGCTAAGTACGTCCGCATCGCCCCGCGCAAGGCGCGCCTCGTCGCAGACGAGGTCAGGGGCAAGAGCTACCCCGAGGCCGTCTCGCTGTTGCGCTTCACCAACAAGCGGGCGGCGAAGATCATCGGCGACGTCATAGAGAGCGCGGCGGCCAACGCCGAGCACAACGACGACGCGGACCCTGAGGAGCTGTTCGTCCGCGAGGTCAGGGTGGACGACGGTCCTACCATCAAGCGTTACCGCGCCAGGGCCATGGGCCGCGCGACCATGATCCGCAAGCGCACCAGCCACATCAGCGTCGAGCTCGGTGCGCCGGCTGGCGTAGTCGTGGGCACGCCCGGAGACGAGGAGGAATAGATGGGTCAGAAAGTACATCCTGAGGGCTTCCGCCTCGGCGTCAGTCGCAAAGGCGAGAAGGTCGATTTCAAGAGCAGCTGGTACTCGGACAGGGACTACGCCGAGTTCCTCGGCGAGGACTTAAAGATCCGGGATCACATCGAGAAGAAGCTCAGCAGGGCCGGCATCGCCGACATCCAGATAAGGAAGGCCGCCGAGCAGGGTGAGATCGCCGTCGATATCTATACGGCCCGCCCTGGCATCGTGATCGGCAAGGGCGGTAGCGAGGTTGACGCCCTCAGGGGCGAACTAGAGCGGCTCACCAAAAAGAAGGTGCAGGTCAACGTGCGCGAGGTGTCGCGCCCGGAACTCAATGCCAGCCTCGTCGCCGAGTCCATCGCCGAGCAGCTCGTCGGACGCGCGGCGTTCAGGCGGACCATGAAGCGGGCGCTTACCAGCGCGATCCGCAGCGGTGCCGAGGGGGCCAGAATCCAGCTCGGTGGGCGTCTCGGCGGCATCGAGATGAGCCGCTCGGAGACCATAAGCGAGGGGCGAGTACCGCTGCACACGCTCGACGCGGACATAGATTACGGGTTCAAGGAGGCCAAGACCCAGATGGGACAGATCGGGGTCAAGGTCTGGATCAACCACGGCGTGCACGACGAGCAGCCGGAAGCGGTAAGGCGGTAGAAGATGCTCGTACCCAAGAAGCTCAAGTACAGGAAGCCCCACAGGGGCAGGATGCGGGGCCAGGCCAAGGGCGGCACAGAGGTGCAGTTCGGCGAGTACGGGCTGCAGGCTCTCGAGCCGGCCTGGATCACCAACCGCCAGATAGAGGCCGCGCGTATCGCGATGACGAGGAAGATCCGGCGTGGAGGGAAGGTCTGGATCAACATCTTCCCCCACAAGCCCGTGACCAAGAAGCCGGCCGAGACCAGGATGGGCAGCGGCAAGGGGAGCCCCGAGGCTTACGTCGCCGTCGTCAAGCCCGGGCGCGTGATGTTCGAGATGAGCGGCGTTGACGAGAATCTGGCCCGCGAGGCCATGCACCTCGCCGCCCAGAAGCTCCCCATAAAGACCCGCTTCATGGTGCGAGGGGGTACTCAGCAGTGAAGGTAGCCGAAGTGCGAGAGCTGGACGTCGAGGAGCTCGAGCAGCGCCTCGCAGAGACGCGGCGCGAGCTCTTCAACCTGCGCTTCCAGCACGCAACCGGGCAGTTGGAGAACACGGGACAGCTCAAAGAGGTCAGGAAGAACATCGCCAGGATCCTGACGGTCCTGAACCAGAAACAGCAGGAGAGTCAGTAGTGGTAGAGGAAGAGAAGAACACAGAGGAGACCGTGACCGAGACGCCGCAGGATCTCGTCGAGGCGGGCGACGCCACCGTCGAGGCTGGCCTCGATACGGGTCCTGCCAAGGGGCCGGCGCTCGACCAGGACGAGGGACAGATCCAGACTGACACCGAGCGCAACAGGCGCAAGGAACGGGTTGGTCTCATCGTCGCAGACAGGGCAGACAAGACCGTGACCGTCTCGGTAGAGGCGCTGGTCAGGCACCAGAGGTACAAGAAGCGTGTGCGCCGGTCCAAGAAGTTCCTGGTGCACGACGAGCGCAACGAGGCGCGCGTTGGCGACACGGTGAGGATCATAGAGACCAGGCCGCTCTCTGCGCGCAAGCGGTGGCGGCTCGCGAACATCATATCGAGGGCCGAGTAGTGATACAGCAAGAGTCACGACTCAGGGTCGCGGACAATTCGGGTGCGAGGAGCATCCTCACCATCCGCGTGCTCGGCGGGAGCAAGCGCCGCAGCGCCGGCGTGGGAGACGTGATCGTGGCCACCGTCAAGGAGGCCACGCCTGGCAGCGCCGTGAAGAAGGGTGATGTGGTGCGCGCCGTCGTCGTTCGGACCAAGAAGGAGACGCGCCGCGACGACGGGTCGTATATCCGCTTCGGCGAGAACGCGGGCGTCATCATCAACCCCGACGGTGCTCCGCGCGGGACGCGTATCTTCGGGCCCGTCGCGCGCGAGCTCAGGGAGAAGGGCTACACCAGGATCATCTCGCTCGCTCCGGAGGTGCTTTAAGTTATGGGTCTCAAACTGAAGCGCGGGGACACCGTCGTCGTGGTCTCGGGCAAAGAGAAGGGCAAGCGAGGCGAGGTCGAGCGGGTCATCCCGAGTGAGAACAGGGTTGTCGTCGGCGGCGTCAACGTCCGCACGCGACACGCGAGGCCGACCCAGCAGAACCAGCAGGGGCTCTACCACTTCGAGGCTCCCATTCACGTCTCGAACGTGATGCTGGTCGACCCGAACTCCGGCGAGCCGACGAGGGTGGGCTACCGCTTCACGGACTCAGGGGAGAAGGTCAGGGTCGCCAAGAAGTCAGGGAAGGATATCGATGGCTAGGTTAAAGGACAGATACAACGAGGAGGTCGCCTCGAGCCTCAAGGAGAGGTTCGGCATCGAGAACCCGATGAGGATACCCGGTCTCGAGAAGATCGTGGTAAACATGGGCGTAGGCGAAGCCGTCGTGAACAGCCGCGCCCTCGACGGCGCGATGGAGGACCTCGCCAGGATCACGGGCCAGAAGGCCCAGCTCAGACGGGCCCGCAAGAGCATCGCGGGGTTCAAGATCCGCGAGGGGATGCCGGTCGGGGCCAGGGTCACGCTGCGCGG
Organism: Actinomycetota bacterium; assembly: GCA_902812425.1. Classification (GTDB taxonomy): domain Bacteria; phylum Actinomycetota; class Rubrobacteria; order Rubrobacterales; family Rubrobacteraceae; genus Rubrobacter_D. Next base: position 1,605 of record CADDZK010000159.1, on the reverse strand, counting down.
CGAGCGCATGTGGGAGTTCCTGGACCGCTTCATCTCCATAGCGCTACCACGCGTGAGGGACTTCAGGGGCGTGAGCCCGAACTCTTTCGACGGGCGTGGCAACTACGCCATAGGCCTCAGGGAGCAGGTGATCTTCCCCGAGATCTCCTACGACTCCATAGACGCGACCCGCGGCCTCGACGTCGCGGTCGTCACGACGACTGAGAGCGACGAAGAGGCGAGGGAGCTCCTGAGGCTCCTCGGGATGCCGTTCAGGCAGAGTTGAGAGGTAGATAGATGACGAGAAAGGCTTTGCTGGTAAAGCAGCACAAAAAGCAGAAGTACGCGGTCAGGGAGTACAACCGCTGCCAGCGGTGCGGCCGGGCGCACGGTTACTACAGGAAGTTCGGGCTGTGCCGGATCTGCCTCAGGGAACTGGCGCACGAGGGGAAGATCCCTGGCGTAACGAAAGCGAGTTGGTAGGAAGATATGTCGGTTAACGATCCTATAGCGGATTTCCTGACGCGCATCCGCAACGCGCACATGGCGAAGCAGGAGACGGTCGAGATACCGCACTCGAAGATGAAGGCCGAGATCGCCCGAATCCTCCAGGTGGAGGGCTACGTCCAGGACGTCACAGAGCGCGGGAGCGGGGTTGAGAAGAGGCTCGTCATTACCTTGAAGTACGGCCCCGACGGTCGCCGCGGTATCACGGGCTTAAGAAGGATGAGCCGCCCGGGACGCCGCGTCTACCGCAAGCAGACGAACATCCCCCGCGTGCTCGACGGGCTAGGGGTGGCGATACTCTCGACCTCCCAGGGGGTCCTGACCGACCACCAGGCGAGGCGCAGGGGCGTCGGCGGCGAAGTCCTGTGCTTCGTCTACTAGGGAGGTTTTATGTCAAGAATCGGTAAGGCTCCTGTCGAGGTCCCGGGCGCGGTCAACGTCGAGCTCTCGGGCCGCAGCGTGAAGGTCACGGGCCCGAAGGGCGAGCTTACGGTGCCCGTGGGCCGCGGGGTCGAGGTCAGGCAGGAGGACGGAAACGTAATCGTCGAGCGGGCCTCGGACGCGCCCGAGCACCGCGCGATGCACGGGCTCACGCGGTCCCTGATCCAGAACGCCGTAACCGGCGTGACTGACGGGTTCACGAAGACGCTTAACATCGCCGGCGTCGGCTACAGGGCCGCGCTGCAGGGCAGGGACGTGAACCTGCAGGTCGGGTACTCGCACCCCGTCTCGATCTCACCGCGCGAGGGGATAGAGTTCGAGGTCCCGAACGCCACGACCATAATCGTGCGCGGGATAGACAAGCAGCGGGTAGGCCAGACGGCGGCGGAGATACGGATGGTCCGTCCGCCCGAGCCGTACAAGGGCAAGGGCATCCGCTACAGCGACGAGCAGATCCGCCGTAAGGTCGGCAAGGCCGGATAGTAGGAGGACTAATGGCTGTTCTTGAGAAGCGGATGCACAGGGAGAAGCGTCGCAAGCGTGTCAGGCGCAAGGTCGCGGGCACGGCCGCACGGCCGCGCCTCTCGGTGTACCGCTCGAACGTTCACATCTACGCCCAGCTCATCGACGACGACGCGGGGCATACCCTCGTTGCCGCCGACTCCCGCGAGGTGGGAG
>CADDZK010000158.1 GCA_902812425.1 Actinomycetota bacterium | reverse complement strand
TGAGAGCAAGATCAGTGCCCGCTTCGACGGAGGCGTGCTCGAGGTAAGGGTTACTGGCGCTGCCGCCGTCGAGGAGCCCAAGCGCATCCAGATAGAGGCCGGGGATGAGAGCTCCGGCAACGGGACCTCCGGCAGTTAAGAGCGGCGCGTGGGCTTGTGGGACCGGGGCCTGTGAAGGGTCCCGGTTTTTCGTGGGTGAGCGGTTACACTGGCGGCGTATGGAGGACGTCGAGCGACGGATAGAGGAGGAGCGCGCCAGGGTCGAGGCCGAGTACCGGCGGGTCCTCAAGAGCTCGGTCGAGTTCGAGAGGAGGATCAGGGACCGCTGGCGGGCGAAGTGCCTGGCCAAGAACGAGCGGATCGCCGAGCTCGAGGAGCGCATCGCCGTCCTCGAACGACGTCTGGGGGAGGACTATACTCCGGGGAGGTAGGAGGAGACCAGATCGGCGTAGACCTTCTGTCCCTGGGGGCGAAGGTGGAAGCCGTCGCTGTAGAAATACTCGGGATGATTCACGCTCGCGGAGTACCAGTCGACGAGCGCGGCGTTCTTGTATCTTTGCACCCCTTCGGCGATCACCTCGTTGTTCGGCTCCTCCCAGGAGCGAGGAACCTTCACGTTGACGAACACGACCTTGTGGCCAGCGAGGATGTGCATTATCTCGTCGAACTCTTCCTTGGTGAAGGTGCCGTTATTGCCGAGGTGTACGATCACGACCTGACCAAGCTGTCCCGAGGCGCGTCGAGCTTTGAGGATGTCGATCCCGGTGTAGACCTGCATGCCGACCTCGGCGTCGACGACCGTGAGTCCCTTTATGTCCTCTTGTAGGCTCGGGACGGCGCCGAGCATCACCGAGTCGCCGATGGCGCTGACGGAGCCTGTATACGCGGAAGGGCCGGCGTGCCCGTTCTGTGACGTCTTCTTGGGCGTGCTCTGTGTCCTGGCGTCTTTTTTCTCCTGTGGCTTTCCCTTGGTTTTGGATCCTTCGTCGGTCGCTTTCTTGGCGTCCTGAGTCTGTGCACTAACTATGGAGCTCTTCTCGCTCCTGCCGTCTTGCTGGGCGGATGGTTCGTCCTTCGGGGGGCTATCTACTCCCGGGGTGGAGGACGTGTGGGTAGGTTGCTGCGTGGTATGTACGGCCTTCATCGAGGCGAGATATGAGGGTTTCTCCGGGGCTTTGGCCTGGGCTACGGCCACACCGAGCAGGGCGCAGGAGGCCACGATGGGCACGACCACCCCGGCCCACTGCAGGCGGAGCTGCCGGCGTCGGGGGCCACGGGCCTCGCGGAGCTTCTTCCACGCGCGTCCCAGGTCACCGCGGCGTACCGGCGTCTCGATGTAGCGATATGAGAGGTGCGCGAGCACTATCGTCACGCTCAGGCGCAGGGCGAGCAACGGCAACCCTTTGAGCGGCACGTCGAGCTCGGGGCGGGTCACCATGAAAACAGGCCAGTGCCAAAGGTAGATGCTGTAGGATCTGAGCCCGATCCAGCGCAGCGGAGCGGACCCGAGCAGGCGCGAACCTATGCTCGTATACGGGTGGACGGCGGCCATGATCGTCACGGCCGTAGTCAGCGCGACCAGCGCGAGCCCGCCTCTGTAGAGGAAGGAATCGAACTCGCCGAGGTGGAGGCAGAACCAGACGAGGCCACCCAGCGCGGCCAGGCCGACGACGTCGAGCAGGAGTGGGGCCGTCCACCCCCAGCGTCGCATGAACCGTCCTCTGATCGGCAGCTTGAACCTGTGGTGCCTGGCCTCGGCGGGTCGATATTTGTCACCCGGTGACCACAGAAAGGCGAGCGCGGCACCGATGAGCAGCCCTGTGGCACGGGTGTCGGTGCCGTAGTAGATGCGGGAGGGATCTACGCCGGGCTTGTACAGGAGCGCCATAGCCACAGCCGAGGCCAGCGCGCCTGTGAGCGCGATCGTTAGAACGCGCCGCCGCCGCATGCGCGTCGCCCCGACGGCAAGCCCGAAAGCGAGGATGGGCGGCCAGATGAGGTAGAACTGCTCCTCGACAGCGAGCGACCACAGATGCTGCAGCAGCGAGGGCCGTCCGACGGACTCGAAGTACGACTGGTGGCCGAAGATCAGATACCAGTTGGTCACGTACCCGAAAGCCGCGAGCACGTCGCCGCGCAGCCTTGCCACTTCGCCGGGCAAAAAGACGACGGCGAAGGCCAGGGTAACCACGAGCAACACGTAGAGCGCGGGGAAGAGCCTCCTCGCGCGCCGCAGCCAGAAGGTCTTCAGGTCGATGCGGCCCCTCTGGCGCCACTCCGAGAGCAGTAGCGAGGTGATTAGGTAGCCGCTTATGACGAAGAAGATCTCCACCCCGAGGAAGCCGCCGGGGATCCAGGGGAGGTCGGCGTGATAGAGGAGCACGGCTATGACCGCGAGCGCGCGCAGACCGTCGAGGCCTGGCCTGTAGGACAGCCGTACCTCAGGGGAACCGGACGACCGAGAGGCGCGTCTCGCCTTTCCGTTGCCGCCGGTTGCGGCGTCGGTTATCTGCGGCTGTCGTAACATTCGTTTCGTATTCTCCCGCCCTCCACGGTTAAGGAAGATGATCCTAACACAGTCGCCGGAAGCTATGCAGGGTCAAACCGTCAAAAAAGTACTACATATAGTACTTTTCGCCCCAACCTCCACAGCGGCGCCACGTCAAGTATCTAACGTTACAAGATCTTCGCTTTCGGTTAACCTTACCGCTCCTCGGGGCGAGCCTCGTGGCTCATGTCGGGGGCGCCGGTGAAGTTACCCCTCGAGAGTTCCTCCGGCTCCTCGACGTGGAGCAGCGCCCGATCCAGCGTCTCCTCGTCGACGGGGTGGGGAAGGTCCAGCCTCCCCGCGAGCGTCCTGTCCAGCTCGTCGTCGGGGAGGGCGCTGACCTCCTTTTCGAGGCCGGCCATCTCCCTCTCGCCGAAGCCAGGTCCCAGGTCGTTGACCATCAGGGCTATGAGCTTGCGCTCCTTCGTTTCGCGATCTGCCATCTTCGCCTCCTCGAACGTCTTCAGGCATCGGAGTCTACAACGGATGCCGTGGCAAGAGTTCAGGACGGCATCGGCCCGACACCGGGGGCGGAGATCTCCTCCTTCAGCGCGCTGGTCTGGGCGTCGAGGGTGGCGAGGTCCTCGCTCGCGCGACTCATGCGGGCGTGTTCTGAGCGGACGAAGCGGGTGTACGGGGCTATCGCTTCCCGCATCCGCTCGACGGAGCGGTTCAGCTCAGCCTCGAACTGACGGCGGACGACCTCGCCGAGGCGCTTGCGTAGAGAGTCCGTCTTCTCGCGGAACTCCTCGCGGGCCTTGCGCCTGCGGTTCGGGAGGATGAACAGGCCGTAGCCTGCGATAATCGCGGCGGCGATGACCCCTGTGGCGTCGAGGATGCGGGTCGTTGCGAGGGCGACGACGACGGCCCCGATGCCGACGGCCCCGACCTCTATCGCCGCTGTCTGGGCGACGGCGCCCTGTATCGAGAGCGCCAGCTTCTCGGACTCGCGCTCGCGGTCGTAGCGTTGCACGACGTTCTGGGCGTTCTTGCCGACAGACTGCAGGAGCTGGCCGCGGTTGTACTCGAAGCTGTCGCCGACCTCCCCGATCAGACGCTCGTCGTACTCGGCCTGGCGGCGGCGGTTGACGTACTCGACGATGGCGCGCCACTGCTTGAGGTTCCTGTCGACCATCCAGTCTATGAGCTCATCCACCCGCTCGTCCACGAGCTCCTCAGTGTCGCCGACGACCTCCCGCTTGAAGCGCTCGCTCACCTTCTCCTGCCTAAAGAGCTCGCGGATGTTGGCGAAGCGGATGTTCTCCTCGAGCCAGGTGTCGCCCCGCTCGTTCATGCGCAGGATGATGTTCTCGATCTCTGCCATCCGCGCCTCGAAGTCCCTGCCCATGTCCTCCTTGTAGAGGACGAGCTGCGACTCGACGTTCTCCGCGGTCCTGAAGTCGTCTTCGAGGAGCGAGAGACGCTCGTGTACAGCGCCCCTGTAGCGGCGGTTCAGCTCGTCGACCACCCCGAGCGGGCTCTCCAGCTTCAGGCGGACCCTTCCCTCCTCGTCGAGCAGGTCCGTAACGTAGCCTTCGAGTTCGGAGAAGCCGCTCGCCTTCATCAGGGCGTCGCGCTCCATGGCGCTCGTCGCAGCCTTCGCCTTGCGGGCGAGAAGGGCCGAGACGAAGAAGATCGGGGGCGTCAGGCCCAGCGCCGAGCGTATGCCGCTGTCCACGAAGGAGCGGACCTCCTCTACTTTGGCCTCGTCTCCCAAGAGGTCCGCCTTGTTGATGACGAGCAGGATCTTCTTGCCCCAGTCGCGGATGAGCTCCAGGTAACCGCGCTCGCTCTCCGTCAGTGGACGCTCCGCGGAGGTGACGAACAGGACGAGGTCGCTACGGGGTACGAAGCCCCTCGATAGTTCTTCGTGGTGGCGGATGATCGCGTTCGTCCCAGGGGTATCGACTATAGCGATCTCACGCAGGAACTCGTTGGGGTAGCCTTTCTCGAGAACCCCATCTCTGCGCTCCTTCTCGACGGGCTCGTCCGCGTGGCGCAGGACGGTGATGCGGTCCGTCGTGGGCGTAACGCCCTCGGCGGAGATGTCGGCCCCGAGCAGGGCGTTCACGAACGCGGACTTGCCCGAGTTGAACTCTCCCACTATGACCAGAAGAAAAAGCTCCTCCAGGTCGGAGAGGGCCCGCCGGACGAGATCGACGTCCTCGGGTGGCGCGCCGAAGTCCTTGAGGAAAGAGATCAGGCTCTCCAGAAGCCCACGCTCTCTCTCCACCAGAGCCTCGCGGCGTTCGTCGAGTATCCTCACGCTCTAGAGTTCCCTCTCCATGCAAGCATTATATACGCCTGCCTGTTTCGTGATAGCCCGCTCGTGGTAACAAAACAAAAAGCTATCCAGCAAGCTGTATAGATGGAGGCTGCGTGAACTACAGAAGGCTTGGCAAGACGGGTCTTGAGGTGTCTGAGATCGGCTACGGGGCGTGGGGCATCGCCGGCGACGCCTGGCTCGGCGCGAAGGACGAGGAGTCGCTGAAGGCGTTGAATTTAGCCGTGGACCGCGGGCTCAACTTTATAGACACGGCCCTCGCTTACGGAGAGGGACACAGCGAGAAGCTCGTCGGCAAGGTCGTCGAAGAGAGGGACGAGATCATCTACGTCGCCACCAAGATCCCGCCGAAGAACAGGATCTGGCCCGCCCCCGACGGTATCGCCGTTGAGGAAGTTTTCCCTGGAGATTACGTGAGGGAGTGCACCGAGCAGAGCCTCTCGAACCTCGGTCTCGACGCCATCGACGTGCAGCAGTTTCACGTCTGGCAGGACGACTGGGTCGGGCAGGGGGACTGGCTCGATGCGATCGAAGACCTCAAGAGGGAAGGCAAGATCCGCCACTTCGGCGTCTCCATAAACGACCACCAGCCGTCCAACGCCGTCAGGCTCATCGAGACTGGCGTCGTCGATACCGTGCAGGTCATCTACAACGTCTTCGACCAGAGCCCCGAGGATGAGCTCTTCCCGGCCTGCCAGGAGCACGACGTTGGCGTCATCGTCAGGGTGCCGTTCGACGAGGGCGCGCTGACCGGCAGGATCACACCAGATACCACCTTCGAGGAGGGCGACTTCCGCAACGACTACTTCCGCGGAGAGCGCAAGCGGGAGGTCTACGACCGCGTGCGGGCCATCGTCTCAGAGCTCGGGGTGAGTGAGGACGAGATAGCGGAGATAGCGCTGCGCTACATCCTGAGCCATCCCGCCGTCTCGACCGTCATCCCGGGCATGCGCTCAGTGCGCAACGTCGAGCGTAACATGGCCGTCGGCGACGGCGAGGGACTCCCCAAAGACCAGGTACAGATCCTCAAGAATCATCGCTGGGTTCGCAACTTCTACGCCTGAGGCGACGCTCGACTATGTGAGGCTATCCTCCCGCGGATGGTGCGGGAGATCGCTGCTCCAGAAAGTCCTCGGCCCGCCTCTCGCCGTAGTCCATCAGCCTTCGGATAAAGGAAGGGCTGCGGTCCAGTTTGGAGGCGAAATCGAGGGGCATGGACATCCTGATCCAGCGTATATCTATGTGCCTGTACTCTCTGTCTTCCCCGCCCTCTTCGCCGGGAACGCGGAGCGTCCGTTCCTTCGGGCTGGCGTCGGGATCGCCGAGCTTTTTGACCAGGTGGTTCATCTTCTGTACGAAGTGGATCTCCTGGTAGAGTGAGATGTTGCCAGCCAGCTCGTTGCGCCTGTCGAGGATGTCCGTCATCGACTTTGGCTCCTCGTGACGCTTCTTGGGATCTATCTGTAGTACCCATATCTCGTCCGGTTTTGCCCTGGGGAGCTCACGAATGGGAGGGTTCTGGGAGAAGAGGCCGTCCCAGTACACGGCCCCGTCTACGTGTACGGCCTTGAACAGGGTCGGGAGCGCGGTGGAGGCGAGGATCATATCTGCCGTGATCTCGTCCCTGCGGCTGCTGAAGGCCTTGAACTTGCCTGAGAGGACGTCGACGGCGCCGATCAGAAGCATCGGGCTCTCCTCTTTGAGGAGGCTCGGGATCTCCCCGAACTTGACGTGGTCCGTCAGCATCTCCCTGAGCCGGTTCTGGGCCCAGTCGGAGGCTTGCGTATCGTAAGGGCTTATGGCGGGCAGGACGAAGGTGCCTTGCGACCGGTTTACCCAGAGGAACCACTCGTTCCAGAACGCATCGAGAAGACCCCTCGCGGAGTTGTCCCTCCAGAAGGACTCGAGTAGCTGTGCCGCCCTGCCTGCTCCTTCGTTCTCCAGCAACGCGTACCAGGCCAGAACCGCGCAGATCGCACCTCCAGAGGTGCCGCTCAGGGCCACGACCTCATAGCGCTCATCCGCCAGCAACCTCTTCAAAGCCCCCGCCGTGAAAGCCGTGTGGCTCCCGCCACCCTGGCAGGCGATCGCGACACGCACCTTCTCGCCTCTGTCGTCCAAACCGGCTCCTTTCCCTTGCCGACGCCTCTGGCTCTGCGGGATCTCAGGTCCCGGCGAGGCGCCGTTCTGGTCTCCCATCTTCGGGCCGATCAACCATTGCCGTCTCTCACGAAAGCAGGCGGCAATGAATTCGCGATGAACAGGAGTGATCCTGTTAACACGTTTCGAGCGCCGGAGACGAAAGACGCGGTGGCCGCACGTTGCTGGGCTGTGCGGGAATTGCCCGGCCCCTTCGTAGTAAGCTAACGAGGCTTTGGCCGCTCACACGTCAGGTTCCTAAGATCTTGCAGATCCTCGACGATCGCCGTTTCGTGGTGCTCGCGTTCGTTCTGCTGGTGCTGTTCTGGGCCTCGACTTTCTCCGTGGTGAAGGTCGGGCTGGAGCACTCGCCGCCGGTCCTCTTCGCCGGCATCAGGTCGATCGTGGGCGGCCTGGCGATGTCTGCGGCCGCCCTGCTCTGGGGTGGAAGACCAGACCTGCGCCGCGAGTGGGGGGCCTACGCCTCGCTCACGGCGCTAAACGTAGTGCTGTTCATGGGGTTGCAGACGTTCGCCATAATGCTTCTGCCTTCGGGGACCGCTGCGGTCTTGATCTACCTTCAGCCCATCCTCACGGGGCTGCTGGCGTGGTTCGTGCTCGGCGAGTCGCTCTCCACCGCCAAGATCGCCGGCCTCCTGCTTGGGTTCTCGGGCATCGTCGCCGTGAGCGCTGGGGGGTTCTCCGGGGTAGTCTCTCCATACGGCGTGGCCTTCGCTGTGGGCTCGGCCCTCGCGTGGTCGCTCGGGACCGTCTACTTCAAGAAGGTGCAGGACCGGGTCTCGATGCTCTGGGCCGTCGCCCTGCCGTTCCTCTCGGGCGGGATCGTGCTCTCTGCGCTCGGCCTGGTTATCGAGTCGCCGGCGGAGATCTCACCTTCCGGGAGCCTGATCGAGAGCCTCCTTTACTCAGGATTGGTCGGGACGGGGCTTGCGTGGTTACTCTGGCTCGGGCTGGTGCGGGCTGGGGAGGCGAGCAGGGTCGCGGCCTACGTGTTCTTCGTGCCGCTGGTCTCGGTCGCGATAGGGGCCATCTTTCTCGACGAGCGCCTGAGCGCCTCGCTTTTTATCGGGGCCGTCCTCGTGGTCTCGGGGATCTACCTAGTCAACCGCACGCCGGGTAAGAGAGAAGCGAGGGATGGCTGAACCGCGTGAAAGGAGAGGGGATGAATCAGAGAAGGGGGAAGACGCACGTGATCGACAGGCAGGATCTCCCACACGGCAAGATCGCGCACAAGTTCGAGGGAGAGAGCTACGGCAGCGTGAACGTCTCGTTCTACCTGGTGGATTGCCCGCCAGGTAAGGGTGCCGGCCTGCACACCCATCCTTACGAGGAGATCTTCGTGATGCAGGAAGGCGAGGCAACCTTCACCGTCGGCGAAGCCACGATCGAGGCGAACGGAGGCCAGATCGTGGTCGTCCCCGCAGGCGTGCCGCACAAGTTCGTCAACTCGGGGAACGGTCCGCTCCGGCAGGTCGACATCCACGCGAGCGGACGCATGCGCCAAGACGATATACCCGAGGACACATCAGCTGAGTAGCGTCGCGCTTCAGGCCGGTGATCACGGGCCACCGCCATCTGAGAGCCATGATAACCGCATAATACAATTCGACGACGAGGGCACTCTGTGCCGTGGGAAGGAAATCAATCATGATGCAGCAGTGGTGGAAAGACAGCGTTGTCTACCAGATCTATCCGCGCAGCTTCAACGACTCGGACGGTGACGGCGTCGGCGATCTGCGCGGGATCATCGAGAAGCTCGACTACCTAGGGGAGCTCGGCGTCGACGTCGTATGGCTCTCGCCGGTCTACAAGTCCCCTAACGACGATATGGGATACGACATAAGCGACTACCAGGACATCATGGACGAGTTCGGGACCCCTCGCAGACTGTGAGGAGTTGCTCGCCGGGCTGCACGCGCGGGGCATAAAGCTCGTGA
>CADDZK010000157.1 GCA_902812425.1 Actinomycetota bacterium | reverse complement strand
CCTCAGAAGCAGCACCTAGCCCGGGAGGTGCCGCACACACCCGGCGTCTACTACTTCGTGGACAAGCACGGCACTACCCTCTACGTCGGCAAGGCGAAGGACCTGAAGAACCGGGTAAGGACCTACTTCAACGGCGGGGACGGGCGCCGCAAAGTCGGGCGTCTCGTCGAGGAGGTCGCCGAGGTACGCATCAGGGAGACCGAGAGCGAGCTTCACGCCCTCATCCTCGAGGCCAGGGAGATAAAACGCCTGCTGCCGCGCTACAACTCCGTCGGCAGGGACGACAAGGCGAGCTGGTTCATAAGGCTCGACACCAACGAGTCCTACCCCGTCCCCGAGCGGGTCTCGGAGAACCCGTCTGAAAACGGCATCATCCACCTCGGGCCGTACAGGAGCGCAGGGGTTCTCGACACCTGCATCGAGGCTCTGGGCAGGATCTTCCCTCTCAGGAGGTGCTCCGGAGAGGGCGAGGTCTGCTTCTACGGCCAGATGGGACGCTGCGCGCCGTGCGTCGGAATGAGCGAGCAGGAGTACCGCAGTGGGGTCGTAGACGAGGTCGTCGCGCTCCTGCGCGGCGAGGGGGGCGAGGAGCACTTGAGGGCGCTCATCAGGGAGCGGGAGCGGCTCGCTGCGGGGCTCGAGTTCGAGGCTGCGGCCCGCCTGAGGGACCTGATCTCCGGTATCGAGCGGGTGCGACTGTCGAGGGCCGTCGTCAGCGCGGAGGGCGTGCAGGCCGTCGTCGCCCCGTCGACGGAGCCCGGCGTGATCGAGGTCTTCATCCTGTGCGGGGGCCGGCTGGTCGCCCACCGGGGCTTCGAGCCGAACGACACGGCAGGTCTCGCGCGCTTCGCCGATGAGGTGCTCGCGAGGCCCGAGGAGAACGGCAAGGAGGGCTCGAACGAGGCGCGGATCGTCGCCGCCTATCTCAGGCGCAGGCAGGCTGTGATCGAGGCCGTGCGCTTGAGGGAGGCGCGGGATCTCCTGCGAGCGGCAGAAAGGGTCGCCGAGGCAGCCGGGGAGAGTGCGAGCCCGCTTGCGTGAGGACCTGTCGCATCGTCAGGCTCTGTCGTTCATCATGCTAAAATAAGCCCAAACGGATTGTCGGTTCCCGTGTACAAGAAGAGGGTTTAGCCGGGTATGGTACAGGGACTACAAGGTGTGACGCGCAAGATCCTTCTGGTCGACGATGAACCGTCGCTCCAGAAGATGCTCACGCATGCGCTCGAGCGCGAGGGGTTCCAGGTCCAGGTCGCGGGGGACGGCGAGGCCGCCCTCGAAGCTTTCAAGACCTTCGAGCCGCACCTCATCGTGCTCGACATCATGCTCCCCAAGCTCGACGGCACCGAGGTCATCCGGCGGATCAGGACCCAGAGCGACGTGCCCGTCATCATGCTGACGGCCCGCGACGACGAGATAGACAGGGTCGTCGGGCTGGAGCTTGGGGCCGACGACTACGTCACCAAGCCGTTCGCCGTCAGGGAGCTGGTGGCGCGCGTCAGGGCGATCATGCGCAGGGCCGCCGTCCCCGCGGGGCAGCGTCCCGACGAGCTGACCTACGACAGGCTCAGGATCAACCTCCCGAGCCGCAGGGTCTCAGCCGACGGCGAAGAGGTCGACCTCACCTACACGGAGTTCGAGCTCCTCGTCACCCTCGCCTCCAGCCCCGGCAGGGTGTTCTCGCGCAGCGCGCTGTTGCGCAGGGTTTGGGGCGACGAGTTCCGCGATGAACGCACGGTGGACGTCCACATCCGCCACCTCCGCGAGAAGATAGAACGCGACCCCCGGAACCCCGAGTTCATCCACACCGCGCGGGGTGTCGGATATGTTTTCCGCTAAGAAGAGAGCCTCGGGGAAGGGCCCGGATCTAGACCCCCGGCGCAAGATCAGGAAGCTGCTCGCGCCGAGGACGGGGGCCGAGTTCAGGCCACGCCTGAGCATGCGGATCTGGCTCACGGCGCTCTTCGTGCTCGTGACCGCATTCGCCGCGATAACGGCCTACGAGATCGTCCGCCCCATAATCTACGAATCTCTCAACCGGTCGAGCAAGGCCGCTTTCCAGCAGGTGGGGGACCAGTATCAGGAACAGCTGCAAAAACTGGCCCGACGTGACGAAAATCTAACCCCGCAACGCCTCCGCTCTTTCGCGGCGACCCGCGGGTTGCAATGGGGGATAGTGCGTACCAGCGATGGTACGAAGTTGCAGGGGGATGACGACCTGGAATGGCTTCCCCAGGTTGCGAAGCGCGCCGCCGAGAAGAGGGAGCCGAGCGAGGCTATGGAACCTGTCGAAACAGGCCCTCGTAAAGGACAGCTGCAGGCCACCTATGCCGCTCCCATAGATGTCAATGGGGAGCAGGGAACAGTAGTAGTCTTCAACAAGTTCTTTACGGCGAGCGACATCGAGAACGTGGATGCGGCGATCAACAACATACAGCGCCTGGCGCTGCTCGCCGGGGCTCTGGCGCTGCTCATAGCGGGGCTCACCGGCTACTTCGCCGCCGTTCTGATCTCCCGGCGTGTCAGCCGCCTGGGGCTCGCCGCGGAGCACCTTGCCGCCGGCAACTTCGACGAGAGGATAACGACCCGCGTCGAGGACGAGGTCGGCTCTCTGGGCGCGACGTTCAACGCGATGGCCGTCTCCTTGAAGGGAGCCTTCGACCAGATAAAGCAGGAGAAGGAGCGGGGGAGCGCCATCCTCGACGGCATGACCGACGCCGTCATAGGCGTGGACAGGGACCTGAACGCGGTCTTCCTCAACCCGCGCGCAAGGAAGCTCCTCGAGTCCTCGGACCACGCCTTTCACAACCGCCTGCAGGAGGTGCTCGCCAAGACCCGCTACAGCGGTCCCGTGACGGAGCCGGAGGCGAAGGCGGGGGACAGGATCATCGAGATCCGGGCGGCCCCCCTCGAAGACGGGGCGCTCGCCATCCTGCGCGACGTCACGGAGGAGCGCCACATGCAGCGCGTGAAGGCCGAGTTCATCGCCAACGCCTCCCACGAGCTGAAGACACCGCTGACGGCCCTCTCGGGCTACCTCGAGATGCTCGAAGATGAGGAAGACGAACAGGTGAGGGCCGAGTTCCTGAACGACATGCGTACCCAGACCGAGCGCCTTCAGAGCCTGGCCCGCACCCTGCTCGACCTCTCTCGCCTCGACGCCAACGCCGTCACCTTCAGGACGGAGGAGGTCGACCTCGAAGACCTCCTCCACGGGGTGCGCAGGGACTTCGGCTACACGGGCCGTCCCCTGAACATCCACGCCGAGGACGACGTGCCGCCCGTCGAGACCGACCCGAACCAACTCCACAGGGCGCTCGCCATCCTCGTCGACAACGCCCTCAAGTACTCGGACGCACCCGTCGACCTCGGGCTCTCCCGCGAAGACGGGCACGTCCTCATCAGCGTGACCGACCGCGGCTGCGGCATTCCGGAGGCCGAGATACCGCACATCTTCGACCGTTTCTACAGGGCTCAAGGGTCGTCGCGGGCCGACGGCACGGGCCTCGGTCTCGCCCTCGCGCACGAGATCACAGACCACCTCGGGGGCGAGATCCAGGTCCACAGCAGCCCCGGCGCTGGGAGCACCTTCTCCGTCCTCCTCCCCTTGACCTCAGGCTCCCCTGAGACCAACGGGAGCCTTCGCTCTGGTTCTCTTTAGTCTCTACCTGAGGTTTAACTCACACTTTAGTGACTTTGAGGGTAGAATAGGGGCGGGGCAGCATGGTATCCGTAGATTCTCCCCCCTCCCTACGGACCGTGTTGCCCCTTACTATGCTCTTTTCTCTGGCTCCTATCAGAAGACCACGGGGAGCCCGAAAAACGTGAGCAGGGGTCTTACGGGGGCGAGCAGGACGTTGAAGATGGGGAGGTTGGTGAGGAACGAGACCAGGATGAGACCGAGCAAGATCATGGGTCCGTACTGGTTCATGAACACGACGAAGCCGTCGAGGGCGCGGGGCAGGAAGGGGAAGATCACCTTCGAGCCGTCGAGCGGGGGTATAGGGATGAGGTTGAAGACGAAGAGCAGCGCGTTGGTGAAGGCCACCATGGCCACGAGTATGAACAGGTAGCCGCCCGTATCGCGGAAGGGTGGCAGCAGGTACAGAGCCGCGCAGAGGGCCACGATCAGGAGGTTCGAGACGGGTCCCGCGAGGGCGACGGCCACGGGTCCGAAGACCCCGCCCCTCAGCTTGGAGGCTACTACCGGGGTTGGCTTGCCCCATCCGAAGCCCGCCATCAGGAGCATCAGGCTGCCCAGCAGGTCGAGGTGCGAGATGGGGTTGAGCGTAACCCTCCCGTCGCGATAGGCGGTGTCATCTCCCAGGAGGTAGGCCGAGGTCGCGTGGGACGCCTCGTGCACCGTTATACCGAGGACGAGGCCGAGGAGGAAGGCCACCGCGACAGAAGGGTTCGCTTGGAAGAGGCTCAGGAACATGGACGCTCGTATGATACACGTTTGTCAGCACGCTGCGTCCGCTCCTCAGCACGGCGCTTCGCGCCTCTCAGCACGCTCCGGCTTCGCCTGCGCTTTCAGCACGCCGCCCCCCTCCGGCCGGCTGCTTTCAGCCTTCAGCAAGTCGTCCTGGCGCGCCGCCACAGGCGTCAAACCCAACCGCCATCGGCGGCGACTACTCACGCGCCAGGCGAGGTCAGAAGCAAAGAAGCTGACCGCTGAGAGCGGAAGCCGAAGGCTGGAGCGTGCTGACATGCTGATGGCGCGAAATGCAGCTGTACAGCTGCATTTCGCCTTAGCCGGTCTTCGAGACCGAGACGGTTACGTGGTTGCCGGCGTCGGTGGTATAGGAGGAGAGCTGGGGGTCCAGGACCTTCGCAGAGTCGGCCACGGTGCCCAGCTCGGTTATACCGGCGGTCACGTAGTCGTTGACGCCTGCCTGGCCGTCGCTACGCACGAGGGAGACGTTGACACGGACGTCCGGGTTGGCGGCTGGTTTTATCTCTATAACGTTCGCGTCCTGAACCATGGGGTCGGGGCGGATCGCCGTGACCGAGCCCGTTACCGGAGCGTAGACGGCGGTACCCGCGACGGCACCGACGTCGAGGGCGCCGGTCTGAGGACCTCCCCGGCCTGCGGCGTCCATGATGTAGTAATGGATGTTCTCGGGGGTCTCTCCACGGGAGAGGAGGCCGATGAGCGCGTTGGCCGAGAGGTTCTTGCCCCTGGGATCCATCGCGGCGAGGCTCTCGCCGTCAGGGTGGTAGCCGAGCCCTGTGAGGCTCGCAGGACGGATCGGGGTTGAGATGCTGACCCCGTCGGCCTGCGCCAGCACCGTGTCGGGACCTGCGTTGTTGGGGTCTATGGGGACCGCGCGCTCGGCCGTACCCGAGGCCCTGGTCTGGACGAACACGGCGAGGACCAGCACGACCGCGCCGAGGGCGAGCAGGGAGACCGCCATGAGGCGCCTTCTGCGGTAGATCTCGTCCCGCTTCGCCTTTCTGGCCTCGCGCAACTCGATAAAGTTGCCTACGGGACTTCCGGCGCGATAGCCCGGCCGGCCGGGTTTTGTAGACTCTCTTGCGGTCCTGCGGGGCCCCGGCGTCTCCCACCGCTCCCCAACATGTTGGGCCCTCTGTACGTTTCCCCCTCTCATACTGGGCGAGGATTATACAGAGGGGTATGGGGAGTGTAAACTCGCGCGGCGCCTCATCGGGGGCTGGTATATTTGTATCGTAAAGATCGGATCGGAGACCGGGTGTCTACCAGAAAACTCGTCGTCTCGACATATCTGCAGTACATCGTGCTGGCCATCGGAGTGCTGGTGCTTGTCTTCTTCGTGCGCCAGATCAGCGGCGTGCTGCTGACCTTCCTCGCGGCGGGCGTTCTTGCCTACGCCCTGAACCCCGTCGTGCGGCGCCTCGAACAGTTGCGGGTGCCGAGGGCGCTGGCCGTTATCGGGGTGTTTTTGGTCTTGATCCTGGTGGTAGTAGTGGCGCTGCTTTTGATCATCGTCCCTACGGTGGGGCAGATACAGAGCCTGGTCCGCAACCCCCAGGCCATCGCGAGCCAGGCGACCGCCCTCTCGAATCAGGCCCAGAACCTGCCCTACGTGGGCCAGTACGTCGTGCAGCTGGATCAGGACCGAATCCTGCAGCTGCTCAGGAGCAACGCGCCGTCTGCGGGACAGGTCTTCAATGTGGCGACGGGGGTGATCGGGGGCGTGTTCGGGGTCTTCGGGACCCTGCTCAACCTGCTGCTGATGGCCCTTATCTCCGTGTACTTGCTGCTGGAGCGCGAGAAGCTCACCCGCGCCCTGCTCGGCACTATACCCGAGACGATCCGCGACCAGAGCCTAGAGCTCTTCTACGTCGTCGAGCAGGCGCTCATCAAGTACCTGAGGGGCCAGTTCATCTTGTGCGCGATCATGGGCGTTCTCGGATGGGCGATCATGTTCTTCACGGTCGGGGAGTACGCCCTCCTCATCGGTGCCTGGGTCGCGCTGACGGAGCTGATCCCCGTCCTCGGAGCCTTCCTCGGGGCGATTCCGGCGGTCGGGATCGCGCTCTTCGTCCCCGACGGGGGCTTTACCCAGGCCCTGATCGTCGCCGGTCTCTTCCTCGTCGCCCAGCAGGTGGAGGGGAACATTCTGGTCCCGAGGATCCAGGGCGGTTCGACCGGCGTCCATCCCCTCTGGGTGCTCTTCGCCACCCTGGCAGGCACGGCTCTCTACGGGATAATCGGTGCGATCTTCGCCGTCCCCGTGGTCGCCATCGTGGCCTCGACGCTGCGCTACCTGCGCAGGACGCTGGTCTTCGAGCACTGGGGAAGACCACCCGTCAAACCCGCCGACGAGGAGCCTGCACGGCTGGAGGCGAGTTCGCCCTCGAAGGCGGCGAGGGTGGGCGGCACCCGCCACGACGAGGACAGGGAGGAAGACCGATGACCGTCCCCCACCGCGAACCCCACAAATCTTCCTCTTTTAAGGAGGCCTCAAAGGACACGCTCCTCCTCATGCTGCGTCCGCTCATCCGGTGGCTCTCCGTCATGCGGGTCCGCCCGGACACGCTCACGGTTATCGGCTGGACCCTGGCGCTGGGCTCCGCCGTGCTGTTCGGCCTGGGATACGCGAGGATCGCCGGTCTTGTCATGCTCCTCGGGGGACTCTTCGACGCGCTAGACGGCGCCGTCGCCCGCGAGTCGAACAGGATGAGCTCCTTCGGGGCCTTTCTCGACTCGACCCTCGACAGGCTCTCGGAGTCTGCGATCTTCGTCGGCCTGATCTTCTTCTACGCCAGCGCGTCCCGTCCCTACGAGGCGTTGCTCGCCGGTATCGCGATGACTTTCTCGCTCCTCACCTCATACGCCCGCGCCCGCGCAGAAGGCCTCAACATAGAATGCGAGGTCGGGCTGCTGGAGCGAGCGGGGAGGATCGTGATCCTCTCGGTCTTCTCTATCCTCGGCCTGCCGACGCTCGGCCTCGTCCTGGTCGCAGTGGGCGCCCTGATCACCACGGCCCAGCGAATCCTCCACGTCCGACGTGCCACCCGCAGGTAAGGAGACCCGCCGGCCTCGCGACGCGGCCGGCGACTACAGGGAGAAGACGGCCTATGAGATCTCCCGCCTCTCCAGCCGCATGAAGGAGGGTAGACATCCGGCCCCACTCGGAGATCCCACCTCAGGAATAGTGCTCGTGGTCGAGCAGCCCGTAGGTCCCCGCGCCATCGAGGCCCTGAAGCTGAGCCTCAAGGCCGTGGGCCTGCCTGAGGCCTACGTGACCTACGAGTCAACCGGGCTGCTCGCCCAGGAGTTGCGGGCCACCGAGCCCCAGGCCCTCATAGCAATAGGCGCCGGTGCAGCCAGCGACATCGACGCCATCGACTACCCACTCGTCAGGCATCCCTTCTCGGAAGCAGATCCCGGCGTATGGTTCCCCTGGACGAAGGGTACGGCGGGACTCCTCCTCCCAGCCCTCGCCCCCGCGCTGGACGACGACGCCGCCAAACGACGCTTCTTGAGGGCCTTCCTGACCCTCAGAGACCTCGCGCCCAGCGCGTGACCCCCCAAACAACCCTCTATGCCCCTACCCGAAACGTACTACAGAGGTAAAGCCTTTCAGACAAGTTACAAGTATTAAGTTTTGTTAAAAATTTATTTCGTGCAGGAAACACAAATCTCCCATACTTAAGCCGCTTTCATAAATAGGGGAGAACGCGGGCTGCGACGGGGAGTATTGCGTGGCATATGGGCTTCTTCTAGAGTGCCGGGCTTAGGAGGGGGGATTCTTCCTAACAGGTCCCCTTACAGAGTTTTCATAGTCTACTGAAAGGGGCCTGCGCGTATGCCTCGAAGGGCGAGTTTGGTCGTATTTCTCGGTCTTGCCATTGCGCTCGTATTCGTGACGGGTATCTCTGCCGGGGCTCAGCCTGACGGCACCATCAAGGCTAAAAAGGCGGATGTCGCCGCCGCCCAGGATCGATTGATGAAGATTCGCATGGAGGCGAGCGCGGCTGAGGCATCCTACAACAATGCGCTCTACGAGATGAACCAGTTAAACGGGCAGATCACGAAGGCGAACGATGATCTCAACGCCTCCAAGGAGCGGCTCGCCACGGCCAAGAAGAACCTGGAGGATCGTGCCGCGCAGGTCTACAAGAGCGGGAATTTGGCCTTCACGGACGTCCTGCTCGGGGTGGACAACTTCTCCGAGTTCGCGTCGAGGCTGGATCTGTGGGTGAGGCTGCTCGGCCAGGAGAGGGCCGAGTTCATCGAGGTCCGCAACGCCAAGAACGAGCTGGCGGCGCGCAAGGCCAAGCTCGAGGCGCAGCGTGAACGGAGGGTCGAGGCTGTAGACAAGGCCATGGAACAGAAAAAGCGCGCCGACGAGGCCGAGGCGAAGGCCGAGGCCTATCTGAACTCGCTCTCAGGCGAGCTAAGGGATGCTATCCAGGCCGCGCAGGACCGCCAGGCCGAGCAGGCCAGGGCCGCTATCGCCGACAAGAAGCCACC
>CADDZK010000156.1 GCA_902812425.1 Actinomycetota bacterium | reverse complement strand
ACCCGGTTGTGGCCAGGCAGCCACCCTCAGAAGCATCACCCAACCCCACTTGGCGATCCGTCGGTCCCTGGAGAAGCCGAACTCCTCGAACAGGGTCTCGGAGCCGGTGTGCAGGTAGGACCCGCGCTGCGGCGAACGCCCTTCGACCTGTTCCGGGTAGGCCTCGACGATGCCCCCGCCAGCCTCCTTGATCGCCGTAAGAGCGGCGCTGACGCCGGCACGCGCGACCCCTTGGCCCCGGTGCGACTTGTCGGTGAAGATGCAGCCGATGCGCCAGTCCGGCAGGCTGCCTAGGTCCTTGGCGTAAGCTTTGGGGTTCTGGATGTTGGGCAGCTCCGTCGGCGTTCCGTACTGGCACCAGCCCACGCAAACTTCATCCGCGTAGACGAGCATCTGGTGGACGGTTCCCTGCTCGACGTGGGTCCGCTTGGCGTCGCGGTTGGCAAAGGCGTTCTCCCGGTCGAGCCCCTCAGGGTGGAAGCCCATGCACCAACACCCGCCCCAGACGCCGTTGTTCGCCTCGACGAGAGTGGCGAAGTCCTCCCAGGTCTCAGGGACGAGAGCACGGGTCGTGTACGTCGGGTCGTCGGTCATGGGAGCCCACGATGTCTCGGAAGTCGCTATGGAAGGGTCTACAGCGCCGTGGGTATGGCCGTGGTCTTGATCGTGATGCCCTTGTGTATCGTCTCGAGCCACGAGGACGATCCTACCACTCGCCCGGCCTATTCACCCACCTTCGGGGAAGGTATATTCTTAGAACTTCGCCTGTACGGAGTTCTCGGAAGTAGTTAGGCGGGAAGAACAGAAGGGGCCGACGAATGATTTTCAGTAAGCAGCGGGACCCTCGGCTTGTGACCGTGCGTCGGGGCGGCACCCTACAGGACGCCGATCATCACCGCCTCGCGGTCTGGGCGGCCGATTGTGCCGAGCATGTGCTGCACCTCTTCGAGCAGGAGCGCCCCGGCGACGAGCGGCCACGCCGCGCCATCGAACTGGCTCGTGCTTGGGCGCGGGGCGAACTCACTATGACGCAGGCACGCAGGGCGGCCTTCGGAAATGCGGCGGCCCGAGAGGTGTCGGGTGCTGCAAAGCAAGCGGCTCTTGCCGCCGGTCAAGCCGTGGCGGTATCTCACGTGCCGGCTCATGAACTGGGCGCGGCGGCTTACGCGATCAGGGCCGCACGCGCGGCGGCGCCTGAAGGAGAGCAAGAGCAGACTGGTCGCCTAGAGTGCCAGTGGCAGCGGGCACAGCTTCCCAATGAGATCCGAGAACTCGTGCTGGACGACCAGAGGTTGCGCAATGAGGTGTGCTGGTCCGTGTTCGATTGCTGAGCGGCTCGCTCGGAACATATCCCGAAGGATGGCTCACAACAAAGCCTGGCGCACCTCTCAGGAAGGCCTATTCACCGAGATGCGTGGAGAAACTCTTTGAAAATGAGCCGAAGGCCCGCGAGTGTATTTCTCAGGCGGCACTAAGTGGTCCGATCAGCGTCCCTTCGAGCCCTCTTGGCGTCTTCGGAACCCCATTCGGGTTCTATCCCGATTTTCCAAACAGTTTCGGAAGATTAATCTTCCGAAGTTCGTGCCTTCTCGGAGGTCGATGAGCTATGGGGGAGATGTCACGCCTCGCATCCAGATCCCGGAGGTTACTGCTGCGCCGGCGGGTACGGAGGCTTCATTACTCACCCTGGCCACGTCCCGTCGCCCAGGCGAAGGGCCTTTATCTTTCCTTCCAGGAACCGTGCCTCGACGAGTCCCTCTGCCCGGTTCGCGGGCTCCTCGCCCCTCACCGTCCTAACTGCCCAACACACCCCGCTGCGCGCGACCTGCTTCCTTGTCAGGTCCATTCGGAGTTCTTTTGCGAGGTACTCGGTCACGAATGAGCGTATACGCGCCCTGCCCTTGTACATGCCGCGTCCCGGGAACGGCGCCGACGACACGAGCTCGGCGTCCTCGGCGAAGAACTCCGCCACGGCCTCGGAGTCTCTGCTCCTCCAGGCGTCTTCAAAGGCGAGCGCGGCGAGGAACTCCTCGGCACGGGCCTCGCCGTGGAACATCAGGTCCTCTATGAATCGCGGGTCGCGATTCAGCTTCGAGGCGGTGCCCAGTGAGCGCGAGAAGCGGGAGCGGGCCAACTCGATCACGCGAACCACGATCTGCTTGTACTTGCCGCCTGGCCAGAGGAGCCCTTCCTCAAGCAGCTGATCGACCTTCTCTATGGAACGGAGCTCCTGGTAGAGGGAGAGATTGCCGGAAAGCTCGTTGCGCCTGTCCACTATCTCGAGGACCGTCCTCGGCTCGTTTTGGAGCTCCTTGGGGTTTATCTGAACCACCCAGATCTCGTCTGGCCCCTCGTCGGTCAGCTCCCTGATCGGGGGGTTCTGCGAGAAGAGGCCGTCCCAGTAGGTCCCCCCGTCGCCGGGGCGTACTGAACGGAAGAGCGTCGGGATGGCCGCCGAGGCGAGTATGGTCTCAGAGGTGATCCTGTCTCGTCGGCTGTTGAACGCTCTGAACTCGCCAGAGAGCACGTCCACGGCACCGACGAGCAGCACAGGGTAGGAGTCCTCGGGTTGGAGTCCCACCTTCGCGAAGTCCACCCGCCGCTCGAGCATCCCCTTGAACTCCTCGAGCGCCGAGACGGAGAAGTAGTTGTCGTAGTAGGGGCTGACGACCGGCATCGTGATGAAGTTCTGGAGGCTACTCGCCCACAGGACCCAGGAGTTGATGATCTGCTCGTGGGGCGCGGTGGCGGAGTTGTCGCGCCAGAAAGCGTCGAGCGCCTCCGCAGCGCCTGCCGCATCGCCCCTCAAGAGATTGTGCCACGCGAGTAGGGCGCAGACTGCCCCGCCCGAGGTGCCGCTCAGGCCGACCACCTCGTGCTGTTTCAACTCCTCCGCCTGAAGAAGCCTCTTGAGCACACCGGCCGTGAAGGCCGTGTGGCTACCGCCGCCCTGGCACGCTATGGCCACTTTCCTGGTCTTGCCTTGTGCGTCCAACATCCACCTCTATTTTCGCTGCCTCGCCCTTGACGAAGAACTCCGTGATTTTACTGGCAACTCGTAATGCGAGCTCAGTGCCGTCGTGGTTCCTGCCGTTACTCGTTGGACGTAGTTCGGCACCCGCGATACTTCGCCCACATACCCTATATTCACCGGAGTGCGTGGAAGGGTTCTTCTGCGAACTTCGTCCTTGCTTCCTTCTAGTAAGTTCGGCTGTGAGGGGTGCTTGCAAGCCAGGAAGCGTAGTATTCTCGTCGTGCTCGAGGACGAGCCTTACCCGCCTCTCCCTACGCGCCTTACCTCATCGGCGATGTGCGCGGGGGACTGTACCTTGTCGACAACGGCGTCTGCCCCGGCCTTCAGGAGCTCGTCGATGCGCCCGGGCCATAACGTCGCACTCAGTACCATCACCGTGATGCCCGGACTCCGACGACGCAGTTCGCCGATCAGCTCGCTGCCGTCCCCGTCGGGCAGGGCCAGGTCTACTACCGCCACGTCTAGGCGCTCCTTGAGGTCTCCCTCAAGCGCCTCTCTAGCCTCGACTAAGGAACCCGCTTGGGCCACTACCTCCAAGTCCGACTCGTGCGAGAGCAAGATGGCGAGGACTTCGCGGAAGGCGGCGTAGTCCTCTACCAGCATGACTCTTAGGGGTCCGGTTGCGCTCATATCGGCCTTAAGTAAAGCATGAGCCGATGAAAGGGTGACAATCTCCTTGGTGTGGCTAGCTGCTACATCGTTAGGAGAAACCCTCCTTTGGGTATTAGCGGTGCCAAGGTCCAGTACCGAGGGAGGAAAGGCGGTGTCTGTGAGCTATGTACTCTGGGATGATCCGCATTCTAGTGGTGGATCGCCACCTCAGCTTCCGGCAAGCCCTGGTCAGCTTGCTAGATAAGCAGCCAGACCTGGAAGTGGTGGGTAGTGAGGGTTCGCTGGCTGAGGCACTCACAAGCCTTGAAGACGCGGACGTTCTGCTCCTACACCGCGGGTTGCCAGATGGGGACGGCTTCGAGCTCATAACCCCTTTGCGAGCGGTGAACCCGAACGCCAGGGTGTTTATGATCAGTTCGGCCGCAGAGACGATCGACCCGAGAGAATTGAGCGAAGCCAAAGTGAACGGGGTGATCGACAAGTTTGACACGCCCGACGGAGTACTTGCCGCGATCAGAGAGCCTGTAGGCGGGTAAGCCTATTCACCCGAGTGCGTGTAAGGATCTTTCTCCGAGGTTTGCTCAAACCGGCTCGAGCTTGACGCTGAAGCCTAATGCCGTTGTCGCAATCGGCGTTCGCCGACGTAGTGTCGGTCTCGACAACGGCCCTTGACGCCCTCTCCCCACGTAGAGCCGAGAAGGAGTGTGCGCCGAACTCCGTACAGACGAAGCGCTCCGAAGTTCGTGAGGTTCACCTGCGCCTAATGATCGCGAAGGTCACGATGCCCGACCCCAGCAGTAGCAGCGCGGCAGCCGGCAGAAGGATGGCAGGGCCACCACTCGGCGGAACCGGGGGCGCTCAGGAGGGCTCTGAGAGACCGTGGTAGCGTAGGTTCTTCGGGGTAGAATAGGGAGGAGAGCGGCGTGGATGAGCTACTGAGGAAGGTCGGCGAGGGCAACTCGATGACCGCGTCGGAGGCGGCCGCGTTCCTGGACAGGCCGTGGGACGCGCCGCGGCGACGTTCCGAGCTTCTCCGATCGCACGAGGCCCCGACGACGATCCCAAGAACCCGAAGGTGGTAAGGACATGGCGAACGAACCGGGCGCCGAACGGCTAGAAAGCACGATGTGGGCGTTGCGGGTCCGCGTCGAGGACGGTCTGGAGCGGGTCCGCTACGAACGCGTGCCCTTGCCCTCGCCTGGGATCGGGGACGTACTGCTCAAGGTGCACGCTGCGAGCTTTACTCCCACCGAGCTCGGCTGGCCCTCCACCTGGGCGGACCGCGCGGGCAACGCGCGCACCGCGCCGATCCCGGCCCACGAGGTCTCGGGCGTAGTCGCGGCCTTGGGCTACGGTACGACGGGTCTTGCGGTGGGCGACGAGGCGTACGGCCTCACCGACTGGTACCGCGACGGGGCGGCGGCGGGCTACGTCGCGGTCGAGGCACGCAACCTAGCCCGGAAACCCGGCTCGCTCGATCACGCGCGTTCGGCGGCGGTCCCGCTGGCCGCCCTGACCGCTTGGCAGGCGCTCTTCGACCACGCCCATCTCTCGGCGGGCCAGAGCGTTCTGATCCACGGCGCGGGAGGTGGCGTCGGCGCCCTCGCCGTCCAGTTGGCCCGCGGCGCGGGCGCCCGCGTCGTGGCCACGGGGCGGCAGTGGGCCGAAGGGCTCGTGCGCGAGCTCGGGGCCGACGAGTTCGTCGACACGGAACGCCGAAGCTTCGAGGAGACGGCGGGCGAGGTCGACGTGGTCTTCGACCTCGTAGGCGGTGAAGTTACGGGGCGATCCTGGGCCGTCATCAGGCCCGGGGGCATGCTCGTCTCGGTCGTCGCCCCCCTTGCGGAGACCGGGCCGCGGGGAGCGAGCGGCGTATTCTTCGTCGTCGAGCCCGACCGGGCGGCGCTGACGGAGTTGGCCCGGCTGATCGACGCGGGCGAACTCAGGCCCGTCGTCGGCGAGGTGTACCCCCTAGAGCGTGGTCGGGAGGCCTTCGAGGCCAAGCGGCGCCCCGGCGTGCCGGGCAAGGTCGTGCTGCGGGTGGCACGTTGAGCAGCGCACTCCCCCAGGTCAGCCTAACAGCCCGGCAGCGGCTCCGGTCGGGACGCTCCCGAGTCACCCGCTCGGTGGAACGTCGGCATGAGGGTGTTCGTTTCGCTGCCGGGGGCGCTGATCTGCGTGGTGGGCGTCGCGGTGATGGTCGGCACGCCGAGGGGTTAGCCATCGCGCTATTCACCTGCCTTCTGAGAAGGTGAATTCTACGCACTTCCGCTTTACGGAGTTCTGAGAACTCCGTACACAAAAAAGGCCAGAACGCATCGGGTTCCGGCCTTACACCGGGCTTCCTTTCGGTCCTATGGAGCACTCCTGGTCTTTACGTGAAAGGTCCAGATAGCGTACTGGTCGGCCTCGTTGCAGCCTTGCCTGTCTTTCCAGTGGCCCTCAGCTTCCAGGTAATAGTCGCTATTGGGGCGCTTGACGCGGAACACAGCGTCCCACGCCACCGTCCTCTCGTCCCTGACTACGGGCTTGAGGCGCACATTCACTTCTCCCCTTGGCTCTCCGTTTCGGTCCACCTCCGCCAGGTAGAAGGGTCTTGGCTTGTGGCTCTTCTGGATGCGAACCTTAAGCTTGCTATCCGCAGCTACGCTTGGCACCTCTTTAGGGAAGCCGAACGTCAAAACGGCTTGCTCGGTCGCGCAGGTGCCATCGCCTGCTGGGTAGGTCCAGCTGTACTCATTGACCTTACGGCCGCTCTGCAGCTCCTTTTTGCCTTTCATAAGTACCGTCTTTGGCACCCTATGGTCATGTGCACTAGCTGGTAGCTGAGCAGCTAGGACTCCGACCAATGCAACTGCGACGGTGGTCAGGAAGACGAGCACCCATCTGGACCCGCTTGCTCTTACAGGAGCCATGGTTTTCAACCACTTCCTTTCGTCAAGTAGCATCATCTAGGAATAAAGTTTCGCTAAGCGGAGGGGGTTCGGCATCACGCAAATGAGTGATATTGAGCGCTGTTATCGAAGCGTTATTGAAGCGGAACCAAAACGCAACACAGGTTTATTCACCGGAGTGCCTAGAAAGGGTCTTCTCCGAAGTTCGCACTTGGCTCCTCTGAGTGGCATCATGTTTGCGACGCAGTAAGGGATATGAACTAAGGACGAGGTTGGGGCGGCAAGGAGGTCATGGCGCCGTGATCATGAAGACGGTTTTGATAACGGGCTCCTTAGCGCTTGTCGGGGTGCTCTGCGTCGTTCTCCTGACCCTGTTCGGGCCGACCACTGTGGCGTCGCAGTACGTGAAGTTCGCCATCATGCTGGTCATGTTCTTGGTCATCCTGGTAGGGTCTTACTGGTTCGTGATGGTGCCGCCTGGAAGAGAACGGCAGGAAGGAGAAACCGAGCGGTAGAGACGCCGAAGAGGATACCCCTCGCGAACCGATAGAGCTCGGATGAGATGCTCTCGCCCTAGCGCTTGTTCACCAGACCTCGTAGAGAGACTATCTGATAAATCGCTAGAGGACTTCCGAGGGGCCAGGGTAGCGGTGATCGAGGTGGCGAAATTATGCCTCTGGGCGCATTTTGACCGCTCGTAGAAGTCCAGATCGGTGACGTCCCGGAATTATCAGACAGTTTCTTTGGAGCGTTCCGCGAAGTTCGCCATGTCAAAGTTCTCGGAAGTTCATTTCGGACCATGCAAAGAGAAGTTTTGTGCGCCCTTTTGAGTGTCGCACCCTGGGCGAACCTTACT
The DNA here is from genome assembly GCA_902812425.1 of Actinomycetota bacterium. Lineage (GTDB taxonomy): Bacteria > Actinomycetota > Rubrobacteria > Rubrobacterales > Rubrobacteraceae > Rubrobacter_D. Next base: position 1,586 of record CADDZK010000156.1, on the reverse strand, counting down.
CCAGCCCGGCGAGGCCGCTAGCTAAAGCCCTGGCGTCTGTAGCGGGACTTCTGGCGACGGTCCCGGCTTCGCTCTGTCCTGGCCGGTTAAGCATGGGGCCAGATGGAGCTGATGCGGGGGTCGAGTATTAGAGAAAGCACCCGTACAATCCCTCTCAGCAGCCCCGGTCGGTTCTCCTCATCCTCCCCGACCGGATCTTCTTATGTACATCATGTCCCCTTACTGGACCGCGGCTGTACATAAGGCTCTGACAGCCGAAAATACACGCCCGACATAGGTGTACTTTGTTTAATCATGGTAGCTTGTAGGAAGTGTAGTAAGCGCAGGCCCGGAAGGAGCCAGAGCGTTGGTTGGAGCGGGAGAACACGCAAGGCGTCGCCGGATGGAGGGGGAAACGAATGGCGAGGCATGAGAGGAGCGAGCCCACTGAAGATTGGACCGGACGGCAGCCCCTAGCTAGCCGAATAGCACCGGCACACCGGCCAGGAGGAGCCGGCAGCGATGAACGATAACGCGAACGGAGATCGGGACAATCCCGGCGGCATCGCCGTAATACCACCCTACATCTATCTCGGGACACTGCTCCTGGGCCTGCTGCTCGACCGAAAGCTCCCGGCGCCGCTTTTGCCGCGCGGGATGGCACGCTTGCTCGGCTGGCCTCTGCTCGGCGGCGGGATAACGCTCGCGGTCTGGTTCTTGAGGACGATGCACCGTGCCGGCACGTCTTACGAGCTCGACAAGCCGGCCACGAGGCTGGTCACGGACGGGCCGTTCCGTTACTCGCGCAACCCTGCCTACGTCTCTTTCACGATGATCTACGCGGGACTGTCCAGCCTCAAGAACTCACTGTGGCCGGTCCTACTCTTACCGATAGTCCTGAACTACATACAGCATCGCGTGATCGGGGCCGAGGAGCGTTACCTGGAGCGGAGGTTCGGCGAGGAATATCTCAGCTACAAATCTCGGGTCCGACGCTGGGTCTGAGAGCTGCCTTTACCAGCTACTTCGGCACGCCCCCGGCCATCCGCCTTGCCCCGAGCCTGCCCCGACCGGAGTTATTCTTACGTATCGTTGGGCTTACAGCTGTGGCACGATGTACATAAGAAGACCAGTACGGAGGCGAGATGGAGCCGGGGCAGATAACGCGGGAGTGGCTGGAGTCGCTCGACGTCGCTGAGTTCATCAAGATCGCCTCTATGATCCACGACATCCAGCGCGAGCGCGAGGAGGCCAGGCACCGCAAGCTCGAGGAGCGCCGCAGGGGAGGATCCAGGGCCCGAGAGAAAGCCCACAGGGGCCGCTCCCTACAGCTGGAGCGGGTCAAGTGCGGCAAGGAGGGCTGCAAAAAGTGCTCGGGAGAGCAGCCGGAGCTCCACGGCCCCTACTGGTATCTCTACCGCCCCAAGAAGAGCGGAGAGGGGCGAACGAGCGAGTATATCGGCAAGATGCTGCCTGAGGAACTGGCCAGGGAGTTCGGCGTCCCGGAGGATGAGCGAAGGCTTGGCTAGACGCTGCGTTTCTTATGTGCAATGTGCCGCGAAACGCGCTCCATCTGTACATAAGAAACTGATAACACCTGCCGGACG
>CADDZK010000155.1 GCA_902812425.1 Actinomycetota bacterium | reverse complement strand
CGTCGAGCCCACGAGACGATTCGCGGTCGTTCACGGCGACGGTGGCGCCATCGGCGGCGAGCCTGAGCGCCGTCGCCCGGCCGATGCCCTGCGCGGCGCCGGTGACGAAAGCCACGGTTCCTTCGAGAGGGTGTGCCTCACTCATCGTTCGTCCGCCGTGAAGTCAGGGACCGCACCGAGTTGCTGCATCAGTTCCAGAAGGTGCTCGCCGTACCAGAACTCGACGATCTTGCCGCCAGCGACGCGGACGATGTCGATCCCGCTCATCGTCACACGCCGGCCCGTGGGCGCGACACCCATGAACTCGCCTGTGTGCGTGCCGCGCATCGTGAACCGGCCGACGACCCTGTCCCCCTCGGCGATAAGATCCTCGCAAGCCTCGCGCATGCCTGGGAAAGCGGTCCGCCAGATGGTGACCAGCGCGGCCAACCCTTCACGCCCCGGCGGCGCGCCCGGAAGAGCATGATGGTCGACGAAGTCTTCCGCGACCATCTCGGGGATGACTTCCAGGTCCCCCTGGCTCCAGAGCTCCTCGTAGAAGCGGCGCAACAGCGCCTTGTTGTGATCCTCAACGTTCCCGGATCTCGCCTCCGACATCAGATCACGGCCCCCGCGTTGGGGGAGAGTACCTGACCGCAGAAGTAGTCGCCCTCCTCGACCAGGAAGAGCACGGTCTCGGCGACCTCTTCCGGGCGCACGAGCCTCTGCAGCGGCAGGGTCTTCAGGAAAGCAGGATCTCTCCATGGCGAGTCCGGCGCGAGGAGCGGGGTGTCGGTGGGTCCTGGGGCGACGCAGTTCACCCTCACGCCCCTACCTGCGACCTCTGTGGCGAGGCTCTTGGTGAAGCCGATGATCGCACCCTTCGCCGCCGCGTAGTGAGCGTCCTCATCCCCGCCGGCGAGGGCGAGCTCCGAGGAGATCGTTACTATGTGTCCCTCTTCCCTCTCCAGCATGCCAGGCAGCACGGCGGCGCAGGCGTTGCGGGCACCGCCAAGGTGTACAGCGAGCATCCTGTGCCACCTCTCGATCCCGATCTCCGAGACGGGCAGCATTTCGTAGTGTCCGGCCACGGTGACGAGCAGTGAGATCCGTCCCAACTCACGTGTCGCCCTGACTACCTCCGCGCGCACGGCCTCGGGGTCCGCCACGTCGGCGACGAGCGGCAGATCTGTCTTCGATCCACGCAAATCGAGCCCTGCGACCTTCCAGCCCCGCCTGCTCAGAAGCGTTGCGGTCTCGGCCCCGATACCGCTCGCGGCCCCTGTGATAAGCGCAACTCTTGGCGCGTGATCTTCTGTCGTCAACCGAGCACTCCCCTCAGCCACGATGGTCCGTGCACTCCACGCGCCATCGTGCGGTTCTCGGAGGTCTCTGCCCCTCTCATCTATCCCTGTCGGGGTCATGATTTACGGACGGCGTCCCCTCACCCGGTGTCGCCAACCCGGCTGCGGATGGCATCTGGGCTCTGGACGACCCCAGGCGCTCACCGATGGGTGCCTCGATACCTCCTCTCACGCTCAAATACACCGCGATCCCGACGGCTCCGAGGACGATGGTCGTTATCACCATGCTCCATGCGACATACCAGGGCGTTCCAGGAACCTGGCGCGGCCAGGCGACGTTGATCGTCTCCAATATGACCCAGATCGTCGCAAGGTAGGTCACAGGAGCGCTCCAGCGTCCGAGGCTGAACGCGCCTGGTCTCCACGCTCCCCTCATGTGCGAGAGTGCGGCACCGGCGACTGGCACGCCGAAGGCGATGTAGAAGCCTATCGTCGTGAAGTTGACGAGGACGCTGTAGAGGTCCGAGCCGGCCAGCAGTACCAGCAAGCCGGCGACTACTCCGGTCAACAGTATCGAGTAGACCGGCAGCCGCTCCGGCCCGCGCAGCTGGTCGAGTACGCCCGAGCCGGGCAGCGAGCGATCCCGCGCCGATCCCCAGACGCAGCGCGACACGGCGGCCTGAACGGCGAGGAAGCTGGAGAGAAAGCCTATAACGAACAAGATCAGCAACGGCCTGCCTATCCCGGCGCCGAAGTGCGCCGTCAGCGTGTGCAGCACAGGATCCCCACTCTGCGTAGACATGACCCTCGAAAGATTGGGGATGGCGAGTATCAGCGCGAGGCTGGAGTACATGACGACGAGGGCGACGAAGAGCAACGAGAGGATAATCGCCCTGGGAACGTTGCGCTCGGGTTCCTCCACCTCCTCACCGATCGAGCCCGCAGACTCGAATCCGAGGAAGGACCATCCGACGAAGGCCGTGGCGACGAGCGCCGGTCCTGTGAGCCAGAGGCCGTCTCCCTGGGTACCGAATCCGTCGAAGAGCGTGCCGATAGGATTGACCCTGTAGAAGAGCAGGAGCACGGTACCCAGGCCGACCGAGCCGAGCACCTCCGCGGTGATGCTCGCGACGACCATGACCTTGAGAACGCGGCGACCGACCATGTTCGTCAGGGTGCCGATGGCGATGATCAGCAGGGCGACTGAGGTAGTCAACCACCCGCTCGGGCTACTGACACCGAAGATCTCGAGCAGAAACCCCGCAGCGCCGTAGGACAACGCCGAAAGCGCGATGGTCAGGCCCCACATGTACGCCCATGCCGCAAACCAGCCCCACCGCGTGCCCTGGACGTGCCGCGCCCATTGGTACACACTGCCAGCGTACGGCCACCGTGATGCCAGCTCACCGAAGACGGCTGCCACCAGGAGCTGGCCGATCAGCACTACCGGAAAAGCCCAGAAGAACGCCGGTCCGGCCGAGAACAACGCCAGCGTGAAGATCGCATACAGGGCGACGATCGGGGAGATGTCGGCGAAGGCGAGGGCGAACGCGCTGCGGAAGGTAAACCCTTTGCTGAGCCTGTGCTCTTCAACCACCTCGCCGTGAACGATGCCACTCGATTCGCCAGCCGTAGAACTCATCCGCCCGCTCCTTTGCTACTCTGGTTGTTGACTCCGGCGCCAACTCCTTCTGGAGCTGTTTTGATCTCTCCCGATACTTTACTCTGATCGACTGACCGCTTCGCCATCCTTCTCAGCCGTCGCTTTCGATCCGGCGAGCAGGCTCAAGAACTCGAAGGCAACCGTGGCCGCCAGCAGGGCCGTGATCTGGCCAGGTCCGTCGTACTGAGGGTAGACTTCGACGATGTCGCAACCGGCAATATCAATGCCGGAGAGTCCTCGAACGAGTTCTAGCGCCTCTAGGCTCGTGAAACCCCCGACCTCCGGTGTCCCCGTGCCGGGAGTGTATGCCGGATCGACGAAGTCGACGTCGAAAGAGACGTAAGTTTTCGAGTTCCCCACTCGCTCACGGATCCGGTCCATCGTCTCAGGTACGCCGAGCTCTTTTACTTCGCCGGTAGTGAGCAACTCGAACCCCAGAGATCTCGACGCCTCCAGATCCGTGGACCCGTAGAGTGAGCCGCGCATTCCAACCTGGATGGAGCTCTCCGGTATCAGCAACCCTTCCTCGGCAGCCCTCCTGAAGACGGTGCCGTGGTTGTACTTCTTGCCGAAGTAGGCATCCCAGGTGTCGGCGTGAGAGTCGAACTGCACGAGCGCCAGAGGCCCGTGTACCTTCGCCGCCGCGCGCAGTTCCGGGAGCGCCACAGAATGGTCGCCGCCGAGCACTATGGGGACTACCCCAGCCCGGTGGACCTCCTCGAGCCCCGCCGCTATGCGCTCGTGGCTCTCCTCGATAAAGCCGGGGACCACGGGAACGTCGCCGTAGTCTATGACCGAGAGGTGCTCGAAGATGGAGACACCCTGCGAAGGGTTGTACGGTCTCAACAGGTGCGAGACACTCCTTATGCCCTCGGGACCGAACCTGGCGCCAGCCCTGAAGGAGGCGCCGGTGTCGAACGGAGCGCCGACGATCACGGCGTCGGCGTTCTCGAGGTCCCGGACGTTCGGCAACCTCATGAAGGTCCTGACGCCGGAGAAGCGAGGCGTCTCGAACGAGTTCGCAGGCTCGTAGCGGACCATAGATCTCCTCCCGCTCGTAGTCAAAGGTTCCTGGCACTCCCCTTCAAGAACCTCGGGTCGTCTCTTGCCCCAGGTCACGTACTGGCGTTTTCTCTATGCGAGCATCGCCGGCCTACCCGACACAATCCCCTACTGCTTTCGAGATTCTGGTCGACACATGAAGGGGAAGCAATGCTTCCGATGCACGAATTTGCACAAGGGTTTCATACTATGGTATGAAGCCTTCGTGTCCATCACGGTAGAGGAACTGGTGAGCATACCGGACCTCAGGACGCGGGTGCTCGCCGGCGCGTCTGGGGTACACCGCGAGGTCAGTTGGGCGCACGTTTGCGAGCTGCCCGACCCGACGGAGTACCTCGCCCACGGCGAACTCTTGATGACGGTCGGCTTCACCATCCCAGAGGGGTCCTCCGCGCAGGAGGCGTACATCGAACACCTCGCGGAGGTCGGGTTGAGCGGATTGTTGATCGCGGAGCAGATGTACGCGCCGGAGCTGTCCCCCGAGCTGATAGCGGCCGCTGATCGCCTCTCGCTGCCCGTACTCCTCACCGCCTACAGCGTCCCTTTCACCGCCATCGCGCGCACCGTTGCGGAGGCGAACCGGAGCTCGGAGCACCAACGCTTGTTGCAGGCCGTGCGCGTTTACGAGACGGCACGCCTCGCCGTGGGCGACGCTTCCGGCTCCGAACTGATGGTCCAGCTCGGCGATATAACGGGCTGTGACCTGTTCGTTCTCAACCCGGAACGCGGCCACCACCTGCTGGGAGCCACACCACAGGCTCCTGAAGACATCGTCGAGGCGCTGACGGAGGAGATGGCGCGGAGGTCGGAACCCATGCCCGCCGTGCTACGCCTGCGAACAGGGCCGAGGCCTGCCATGGCCCTGTTCGTACCAGCGTCTCGTCCGGCTGCCATGGTCGCTGTTCCCAAGGCGGCCGAATTGCCCGACCTCTCCGTTCTACGCCACGTCGCGACGATCGCGGCGCTAGAGGTCGAGAAGCTGACGGCAGACTACGAGCGCAAGCGGCGTCTTGGGGCGGAGTTGCTCGCTGGCCTCATAGACAGCCGCATCGCGGCGGACTCGGCCACCCACCTGCTCTCGGAGAGGAACCTCGCCGGGGAGCCTCGCCTCCTGGCCTGCTGTGCTGGTGACGGCGGGGCTGGGGAGCACTCCGACCTCCACCTGCGCCTGGAGGATCTTGGGATCCCTCACCTCCTGCTGCGGCGGGCGCCCGTCCTCACGGCGCTGCTGCCCGCCACGACCGAGGCTATAGGCGCCTTCCGCAATGAGATAGACCCGACGTTCCCGGTCGGCCTGAGCGATCCCATAGGTACTGTATCGCGCGTGCCCGACGCTTACAGGGAGGCTATGTGGGCGCTACAGGGGGCCAGGGCCTCCGGCAAGTCCATTACCAGATACGGGGAAGATCCTGCCCTATCGCCGTTCCTGCCGCGCAACCTCAGTGAATCGCGCCGCATCGTCGAGCACGTTCTTGGATCCCTCCTCGACTACGACGCAGCCCACGGCTCCCAACTCACCGCCTCGCTGAAGACGTTCCTCTCCGAGAACCGCTCCTGGCAACGTGCTGCCGCCAGCCTCCACGTCCACAAACAAACGCTCGTCTACAGAATGCGTCGTGTCGAAGAACTGACAGGGAGGCGACTGGATCGTACGGATGACGTGGCGGAACTCTGGTTCGCACTCCAGGCGGCGGAGGCCTCGGGAAGCCTGGAGCCCGAATCCACAGCAGGTTCTTCGACCTCCCCCTAAATTAGTTTGCGCCCCGGCTGATGCGGCGGAGCCCACGACGGGTCACAATCGGTTAAACACGAACCTCCCACCCTGTGCACAGGAGGATACGCCATGCCTTCGCGTTCGACACTGATCCGGTGGGGAGGGCTGGCGGCCCTGGTGGCGGGGGCGCTGTACGCGCTGGGGGCCTTGTCTTCGGCCCTGGACTACACCTTTGCTTACTTCTTCACGCGCCTGCATCTCGACGCCGTTCGGGGCTCGAAGCTGCGGTTGCTCATGCTGGGGGGTCTCGTGGGACTGCACGCCCGCCAAGCGGGCAGCCCTGGCTGCGGTCGGTTGAGGACGGCGGGCTTATTGCTGGCTGTAATTGGTAGCCTGCTGGCGATGGCGCTGGGGCCTTTGGTGTTCTCCGGCGTCCCCATCGAGGCGTCCCCTTCGATGGGGATCATGGCCCTCATCATAGCGGTGACCCTAAAGAGGGGTTCTGTCTATGGGACCAGTGTCCATATTTGGGGATCAAGTGGCCCATTCTTGGGCACCAAGCCTTGAAACCTCAGAGAACTCCTCAAGGCTAAGTGCAATTACCGTCTACTAGTCCAGTGCGCCCGTGGTATCAGGTCAAGCATAGCTCCACCCTGACTCGGATCGAGCTGGTCCTCTTGGTACGTACTGATCTCCTTCTCTCTGTCCGCGCTGTTCCAGCGTACCGCCATCTTGCCATGCCGCCGGTACGCGTCCAACAAGAGATGTGTGGCCCCTTCCGCCTCTTTCTGGCGTATGACGCTACCTGCTTACGACGACAAATCCCTTACGACGACGGACGCAGCACCACTACCGGTAACTCGCGCGTCACACCCTGCTGGTACTTGGTGAAGTTCGGGTAGCGCTCTACGATCTCGGCCCATAGCTGTGCGCGCTCTGCACCCTCCGCCGTGGCTGCCTGCATCCTCAGTCGCTCACCACCCACCTCAATCTCCACACGCGCCTCAGCAGACAGGTTGTAGTACCAAGCGGGGTGCGATGCCAAACCCCCGTTCGAGGCGACGATCACGTAGGAGTCGCCGTCGCGCATATACCCGACCGGCCAGGTCCTCTCCTTGCCTGTGCGCCTGCCTGTTGTGGTAAGCAGAAGCACGGGCATGCGGTCGTTCGCCCAGTTAGTGCCCACCCGGCCTCCGCTAGTTCTGTACAGCCAGCGGTGCAGGGGAGCGGAGATCTTGAGTGCCGTGCGGATGAGGCGGTTGTCACGATCCTTTTGCTCCAAGATACTCTCCCGATAGCGAAGCTCGATATTGCCGCGATTCTAGTGCAGAATCGTCAGACCCGCCTAAGGAGGAGTGGTGCCGAGGCTCTCAGTTATCTGTCGCTGGTAGTACGGTCGAATCGCAGGATGACCTTAAAGCTACCCTAAAGTCCCTTCAAATGGCGCAGTCGATTCGCCGAGGGAGAAGGCCCACTGCAAGCATCAAGAGCTATTCAAATGTCTCCTTGCACACCCCGCTAATCACTATTGACTATTTCCGCCGCTCCCAAGCGAGGGGATAGCGGCGGAAACCAAAAACGTCTCTCGGCCCGATGCCATGTTATGCTCGTTGCTCTTCCTAGGAGGCTTTGTCCTCGCGGTAATCCTGGATGTTCTCAAAGACCTCATCCGGGAGGTCTAGCTCCCTGTATACGTTGCATGAGTCCGGGTCGTCGGGGTTCGGACAGATAGGAAATTCCTGCTGCTCCTGCCACTCGAGGATGCGCTCCCGCTTGGGCGGATTGTAGCCTCTCTCCTCGACCTGCTGCACGAGAGCCCTGGCCTCGTTCTCGTCGGTATCAGAGTCCTTAGAGAGCCACTCGACCAGCTCCTCTTCGCCTAGGAAGTGGTGGGCGACCATGGCGAAGGTCAGACGACCGTAGTGGCCGATGTCTTCTCCCCTATCTAGTGCATCGAGCAGATGGCTCATCATCTCGCTCTGCCGCAGATCTTCTACGGGCATTGTGTGTACCTCTCCTTCCAGTCTTGATTGTCAGGAGATTGTACGGATTGCCGGGCGTCTTCCAAGAGGATTTCGCGGACAAGCACTGGAGAATGCCTACTAGCGTTTAGGCTTACTTTGGCTAATACGCGCTTACGGACAGTCTACACCGAGACCGAAAGGTAGTACGCAACTACGCAGGCAATCAGCGCTACAAGGCAAGCGCCCAGCGCTATGATCGAGAGTAGACCCTCGATCGTATCCCTACCTCGGGTCGTAGGTTGAGATTCCCGCGAGTTGGCAGGCACTCTCACCTCAACGGTATAGTGGTGAGGCCGAACTTAGCGCGCCTGTGATCTTCCCCGAAACGCCTGCCTCGTGTTGGTCGAGGCGATCGGCGAGGGTGAGCTCCTTACCGCACTCACACCCGAAGTGCGTGCTCGCAGAGTGCCACACCGAGAGCGGCCCACCTAGCACCATTCGCTCCCCGCACTCCTCACACATGAGGATGACCCTCCTTGAAGAACCGTCCATCTGCCAATCCCCTCTTCAACTGTGGTGGGCGACCTTCAACTTGGCACATCCGAGAGGAGACTACAACGTGAACCTCCCTTGAGTTGGCACAAGTTTTGGTTCACCTCTGCTCCATAAAGCGGGAGCTCAGGGTTAGTCTTGCATGCTCCGCTGCGAAGCGAGCATGTCTATTGCGGCCAACTCTCCGATGCCTCCGATTTCACGTCTACGTTCCCTTCCGTCATGCCTAAGGGGAGGGAGTTGTGGCGCAAAGAATTGAGACGTGCGAGGGGAGGATATGACAGAGCTGCCTTCTTCCTCACTATTACAGAAGCGTCAGATCATCTCCCTCACGAAGAAGGTTACACTGTGCCGGTCGCTGGGATCGTGACCTACTGACCAGGGAGCGAGTATGACCTTAGAGGTGATCGGAGCGGGCTTCGGACGGACCGGGACGATGTCCTTGAAGGTCGCTCTAGAGGAGCTGGGCTTCGGACCTTGCTATCACATGAGCGAGGTATTTGCCCACCCCGAGCACGTAGAACTGTGGAGGGCTGCCGCAAAGGGTGAACCAGTCGTTTGGGAGCAAATCTTTGGCGGCTACAGGGCCACGGTGGACTGGCCAGCATGCACATTCTACGAAGAGTTGATGGAGAAGTACCCGGACGCAAAGGTGATCCTCACGGTACGTGCCCCTCAGAGGTGGTACGAGAGCGCCTACAACACGATCTATACGATCACACGTGCTGCCTCTTCTTCGCCGATCTTATACGTGGCCAGCTTGTTCATGCCGAGG
>CADDZK010000154.1 GCA_902812425.1 Actinomycetota bacterium | reverse complement strand
CGTCCTACCCGCGGCCCTCCCCTTCTGCCTCGTCGCCCGCTCGGCGAAGCCGACGACCTTCTTCTCCTCACGCACCTCCTCCACGAAGGTGCTCCACTCACCACAATCGGGGCAGCGCCCGAGCCACTTGGGTTCGGCGTGCCCGCAGTTGGAGCAGACGTAAAGCGTTTTCGTAGCCATAGAGCAATTGTACGGGATAGCCGAGAAAGTACAGCGAAAAGAAAACCGGGGCGTCTATGGCGTCCCGGCGTTTGTTGTGTACTCGGTTTTCTCTACTTACGCCGCCTCGATAGTCACCTTCGCGCCGTTCGGGATCTCGCCGCGCAGGATCTTGGGATTCCTGGATAGAGGAACTCGATATGTCCCTTCATCTCGTCCGAGTCCAACAGCTCGACGACGAGCACGAGACCGAAGATCATGTCACCTATAGCCGTCGGCTGTAGTGAGAGACGATTCTATATAGGTTGGATCAATTGGCGCAGCATCTGCTCAGGAGGCATACAAGTGGTGGCGCGTCTGTTTCACACCCTCGGCGAAGTAGGGATTCCTACCGACGATCCCTTCCATTACCAGATCAACCCGTCGCCCGAATAGTGCTTCCAGATCCTCTTTGAGACCAAAGCAACGGTCGAAGAGCCGGGCGGGTCTCTCCGCTCGAAGGAGACTACGAAACGCAGGTCGCTGTCCCTGAGATCGTCGAACCCCTCTCCCGCCGCCGAGCCGAACAGGTCGAGGCGCGCGACGCCGTAGCGCCGGCAGATCTTTCTTACCTCCTCGACCTTGTCTTCGACCAGAGAGATCATCGCTCCACACTACCACAGCCCGCACAAAGAAAAGCCGGGACGCCTATGGCGTCCCGGCCCTCGTGCAGTTCGTGTGGGGTTTCCTTACTCCGCCTTGACGATCTCCTTGGGCTGGGTGACCTTGATATCCACTATGGACTCTTCCTCGTTTATGTCTTCCGAGGCCTTGTCGTTAGTCTCTATCGTCACCTTCGAGCCGTTGGGGATCTCTCCGCGCAGGATCATCTCGCTCATGGGGTCTTCGATCATGCGCTGCAGGACGCGCTTGAGGGGGCGCGCTCCGAACGCCGGGTCGTAGCCTTCCTCGGCGAGCTTGTCCAGGGCCTCGTTGGTGAACTCGACCGTGACGTCGCGTTCTGCCATCTGCTGCCTCAGGCGCTTGATCTGGATCTCGATGATGTGGCGCATGTCGTCGCGCTCGAGCTTGTGGAAGACGATGATCTCGTCGATCCTGTTGAGGAGCTCTGGACGGAAGATCTTCCTCAGCTCGCTCGTGACCCTACCCTTCATCTCCTTGTAGGAGAGACCCTCGTTGTCCGAGCCGAAGCCCAAGGACTTGGTCTTGTTTATGGTCTGCGCCCCGACGTTGGAGGTCATGATGAGGACGACGTTCTTGAAGTCCACGGTACGCCCTTGCGCGTCGGTGAGCTGCCCGTCCTCGAGTATCTGCAACATGATGTTGAAGACGTCCGGGTGGGCCTTCTCGATCTCGTCGAAGAGGACGACCGAATAAGGACGGCGCCTGACCTGCTCGGTTAGCTGCCCACCCTCGTCGTAGCCGACGTAGCCCGGAGGCGAACCGACGAGGCGGCTCACCGTGTGGCGCTCCATGTACTCGGACATGTCGAGACGGATCATGGCGTCCTGGTTGCCGAAGAGGTACTCGGCGAGGGTGCGCGCCAGCTCGGTCTTGCCGACTCCGGTAGGTCCGAGGAAGACGAACGAGCCTGACGGCCTGTTCGGGTCCTTGATGCCTGCGAAGGTGCGCCTTATGGAGCGGGAGACGGCCTTTATGGCCTCGTTCTGCCCGACGATGCGCCCGTGCAGTGCGTCCTCCATCTGCAGGAGCCTAGCGGACTCCTCCTCGGTCATCTTCTTGACGGGGATGCCGGTCCACATCGAGACGATCTCGGCGATCTCGTTCTCCCCGATGGAGACGCGCTTCTCCTCGATCTTGCCCTCGCGCCAGGCCTTCTCGAGCTCGCGGCGCTGGGCGACGAGCTTGCGCTCGGAGTCCCTGAAGCGCGCGGCCTTCTCGAACTCCTGGCCGTCGATGGCGGCCTCCTTCTCGGAGCGCACGGCGGCGAGTTCCTCGTCTATCTCCTTGTAGTAGGGCGGCGAGGACATCGTCTTTATCCTCATCTTGGAAGCGGCCTCGTCGACGAGGTCTATAGCCTTGTCCGGGAGGAAGCGGTCGGCGATGTAGCGGTCGCCGAGCTGCGAGGCGGCCTTCAGCGCCTCGTCGGTGATGTCTATGTTGTGGTGCTGCTCGTACTTCTCCCTGAGACCCTTCAGGATCAGCTCCGTCTCCTCGACGGAGGGCTCTCCGACCTGGATGGTCTGGAAGCGGCGCTCGAGGGCCTTGTCCTTCTCGACGTACTTACGGTACTCGTCTATCGTGGTAGCGCCGATGACCTGGATCTCACCGCGCGCCAGCGCGGGCTTCAGGATGGAAGCCGCGTCTATAGCGCCCTCGGCGGCACCCGCACCGACCAGATTATGTATCTCATCGATGAACAGGATGATGTCGCCGTGGTCGGTGATCTCCTTCATTATCTTCTTGAGGCGCTCCTCGAACTCGCCGCGGTACTTGGACCCCGCGACCAGGGCGCCGAGGTCGAGCGTGTAGACCTCTTTGTCGCCGAGGATCTCGGGCACGCGCCCCTCGGCGATCTCCTCAGCCAGGCCCTCGACGATGGCGGTCTTGCCTACGCCGGGCTCGCCGATGATGACGGGGTTGTTCTTGGTGCGCCGCACGAGGATCTGCATGATCCTCGCTATCTCCTGGCTCCTCCCGATAACAGGGTCGAGCTTGTCCTCCTCGGCGTAGGCCGTGAGGTTCCTGCCGTACTGGTCGAGCTGCCTCGTCTTGGGCCGCTTGGCCTCGACGCCGCGCCCGCCTGCCTCGCCGCTGCTCCCCCTGCTCCTGCTGCGCCCGCCGCCGAGCCTCCTGACGACCTCGCGCCTCACCTTGTCGGGGTCGACGTCGAGGTTGGAGAGGACGCGGGCGGCGACTCCCTCGCTCTCCCGGACCAGGCCGAGAAGGATATGCTCCGTGCCTATGTAGTTGTGGCCGAGCTGGAGAGCCTCCCTCAGGGCGAGCTCGAGGACCTTCTTCGAGCGAGGGGTGAAAGGCGCCTGGGCTCCGGTGCCTTCCTCGCCGTAGCCGACGATCGACTCGACCTGCTCGCGCACCTCGTCGAGGGCGACGTTCAGAGAGTAGAGCGCCTGGGCGGCGACTCCCTCGTCCTCGCGCAGGAGGCCGAGGAGCAGGTGCTCGGTGCCTATGTAGTTGTGGTTGAAGTGGCGGGCCTCATCCTGTGCGAGCACCACGACCTTGCGGGCCCGCTCCGTGAATCGTTCGAACATTAGCGGGATCCTCCTCCGCGTCGAGGGTCCTTCACGGCGTCGGGGGTCATAACGGTCTGCAAGTGTATACGACTCTCTAAGATCTCTGGATTATTCATCTGCAAAAATCTGCCTCTCGAAATGAACTGCGCCTCTTTAATATGTGCCTCTCTAGCTCGTGCCGGCTGACCCAAAGTATACAACCGTTGGGCCCGTATTTCGGCACCCGCAACGAGCTTTACGCTCTAAGCGCTATACCTCGTGTTGCGGGGGACTAAACCTTCTTTCTGTAGCGCTTTCTGGAAGGATACATCCACAACCTCATCGCTGTGGTGTCTCGTCTCACACAGAGAATCTTTCGACGACCTGATCCCGCGGCAACCCTGCGATGAAGGGACCTGCCTTGGGTCCGCTGCTCTTTCCGATCAGAACCCTGTAGACGGCGGCGAACGCCCTCTTCGGTTTTAGCCCGCGCTCGATGGCGGTCGAGTACAGAACTTCCTGGACGGCCTCTCCGTCCATCCCTGGCTCGAGCCTCCCCGAGACCTCGCGCAGGTACTCGCGCTGCTCGTCGTCGAGCTGAGCTCCATTGTAGAAAGACTCTTCCTTATCCGTAAGTCGGAACCGCATCGACTCCGGCGCCCACTCCTCGGCCCAATTACGGGCGTAGTAGAGGTCCCGCGCCAGTCTCTCTCTGTCTCTGGCGGCCTCCTCGTACCCGCCGCGGCGCAACATCCGTGCGGCGGCATCGGCGTCTTCGCCGACGGTCTGGGCGACGGTGACGAGGTGGGTGAAGGGGACGTAGGGCTCGCCCGCCTCCGCGCGGTACTCGTCCATAAAACGTGGGAAGCCGCCCGCGAGGTCGAGCTCGATGGCGCGTGAAGGGTCGCGGCCAAGCATCATCTTCCTCAGGGCGTCGGGCGGCATAATCCTGAGCAGTTCCTTCGGAAGGAGGACTATGCCCTTCGAACTGCTCATCGCTCCCTGGCCCTTTATGGAGATCCACTCGTACTCGTAGCGCCCAGGCACAGGGTAATCGAAGACCTCGCTGGACATGCGGTCCGCCGTCTCCGTGGAGCCGCCCCGGCTCGTGTGGTCCTTGCCGAAGGGCTCGAAGGTCACATTCAGAGCCTTCCACCGCGCCGCGAGCTCGACCCTCCACCCGAGCTTGCCCTCGCCCTTCGAGTAGTCCGCCGCATCCTCCCAGCCGTCCTCGTCTACGTAGACGACCTTGTTCTCCTCAGGCACGTGCTCGAGGACGCGGGATCCCGTAAGCTTCCCCGACGCCGCGCGCGGCAGGAAGGGGGACCAGTGCTCGGGCATCTGCCTGCCGCTGACCTCCTGCAATATATTGCGCAGCTCGTCGGTGTGCTCGATAGCCTCCCTGATGACCCCGGTGTAGACGCCGCCCTCGTAGAGCTCGTGCGAGCGGAGAACCTCTATGTCCATCTCCATCTCGGCGAGCGCCTCCTCGAAGGGGACGAGGAAGTGCTCGGCGTACGAGTCGTGGCAACCCTCGGGGTCCGGGACCCGTGAGAGGCTGTGACCGATGTACTCCTTGAAGCTCTCGGGGATGCCTGGTGCGATCTTGCGCAGGGGATCTATCGTGTCGGCGTGGAAGATAAACCGGACCTCGGCTCCGCGCGCCTTCAGGGCGTTCGCCACGGCCTCGGCGACGAGCACCTCACGCAGGTTGTGGATGTTGCCGGAAGGACTGATACCCGTAACTACAACGTGGGGACCTTCGCCTAAGGATTCGGCGACCCTCTCGGCCCAGCCGGGTATGCGGATGCCTCTCTCGTTCATGTGGTGCTCCAGGTAAGTTTTGGGGATAGCGGAGAGGTTCGGTACTGTCAGCGACCTAGCTCGCCGCCTCGACGTTGACGATCTCGTACTCCGTCGCCCCGCGGGGGGTGGATACCGTGACCTTCTCCCCTACCTTCTTCTTGAGGACCGCGCGGCCGACGGGAGAGGCGTGGGAGAGCTTCCCGCTCGTCGGGTCGGACTCGTTGGCGCCGACGATCTGGAAGGTGCGCTCCTGTCCCCCCCTGCCCACGGCCCTCAGGGTCACCCTCGTACCAAGGTCGACCGCGTCGTCGTCGGCCTCCGAAGGGTCGACGACCTTCACGTTGCGTACCCTGCGCTGCAGCTCGCCGATCCTGCGCTCCAGCAGGTACTGCTCGTTCTTGGCGTCGTCGTACTCGGAGTTCTCCGAGATGTCCCCGAACTCACGGGCCTGGCGGATGCGGTCGGCGATCTCCTTGCGCCGCACCTCGGTTAGGTATGCGAGTTCCTTCTGGAGCTTCTCTAGACCCTCCGGGGTAACGAGCTCCTGATTCTTGTCCGTCATAAGCCGCGAGATTATAAGGGTGGGTGCAAAGGGTGTCAACGGGAAACGCTTCGCATTTCCGCACGCTGCCTGCGGCAGCTTGTCAGCATGTCAGCGAGGGGCGCCGCCGTCGAGAGGGGGAGCTTCTTCTGCTGGGTTTCGCTCATTGAGCGCAGGCGACACCATTCAAAGAGAGGCGTTCATCTCGTAGAGTGCGAGGAGACCTTTCAGGGTGAGGTCGGGATCGAACTCCTCTATCTCGCGGCAGTAGGGCACGATTACGCCTGCAGGGCCGCCGGTCGCTACGACCCTGGCGCCCTCTTCACCCAGCTCCTCGCGGAAGCGCTGTATCAGGGCGTCTATAGCGCCCGCGTAGCCGTAGATGAACCCGCTGCGGATGGAGTCGGGGGTGTTGGTGGCTATGACCCTCGGCGGTGCTTCTTCGAGATCCACGCTCGGGAGCTTGGCCGTCTGGGAGACCAGAGCCTCGAGCGCGACGTAGAGGCCGGTGAGTATGGCGCCACCGAGGTAGCAGCCATCGCCGTCTACGGCCTCGACGGTCGTCGCTGTACCGATGTCGACGATTATCGCGGGGAACCCGTAGTGCCTCCCCGCCGCCACGGCGTTGACGATCCTGTCCGCCCCGACCGCCGCCGGGTCGTCGTAGCGGTTGTCGAGGCCCGTCTCCATCTCCGCCGTCACCCCGTAGAAGGGGACTTTGAAGACCTCGGAGGCGAGGTTCCGGTAAGAACGCGTGAGACCTGGCACGACGCTGGAGACGATCATCGCGCTCACCTCTTCGAGGCTCAGACCGTCGAGCGCGAGGAGCCCGGCGAAGAAGACGGCGAGCTCGTCGGCCGTGCGGTGCACCTCCGACGCGATGCGCCACTGTCCCCTCAACTCCTCCCCGTCGAAGAGCCCGAGGACCGTCTGCGTATTCCCTACGTCAACCGCCATCAACAAAGTTCCTCAGCCTCCCCGAACGCCTTGATCCCTCGGCCTTCCACCCCGGCGAGCAGTTCCCCGACCCTGCCGCGCTGCGGAATATACAGTTCGGCATCGAGGTCCGCGAGCCCGACGAGGTTGAAGGCGCGCATCACCCCCCCGTGCGGCACCCGAAGCTCAGGGGCATCGATCTTCTCACCCCCGAAGAGCAGCACGTCGAGATCCACGGTGCGCGGGGCCTTGGCTTCACCGCGTTCGCGACCTAGGGCGGCCTCGATCCCCTGGCAGTAGCGGAGCAACTCGACTGCAGGGAGTCCGCATTCCAACTCCACCACGCAGTTCAGATAATCCGGCTGCTCCTCCTCGACCTCGACGGGCACGGTCTCGTAGACCTTCGACGTGCCTGAGACCCTCATCCGTGGACCTCGACGCAGAGCCGCTACCGCCGCCCGCAAGTACGCCAGACGGTCGCCCAGGTTGCTCCCCAGGCTGACGAAGGCCCGGCTCACCGCCGGAAGGTGCGGCTGACCGTGACGCCGGAGGTCGTGGGTCCTTCGAGCTCCCTGGTGGCGCAGATCACGGCCTCGTGAACCGCAGGGAACCCGTCGAGAACGAACCCGCCAGCCTCCTCGATACCGGCCTCGACGGACCCGAGTTCGTTCCTCTCGAAGACCGAAACGACACAGTCGAGCAGCCCTGCGTGGTCCATGACCTCAGAAGGCTCGTCCGTGTCCCTCACCTCGTACTCGTAGTCGAGGTCAACGAGCAGCCTCACGTCCCTTCCCCCGACGTGCGCATGAACCTCCACCGATCTCACCCGCCCCCTGAACGACATCCGGTTCCCCACAGCCTCAGCCTCGTCTAGGGGGTCTGGCTCCGGTGCTTCGCCGAGCCTCCGCAAGACCTGTGTGTGGACCATGTCAGGGTCGACGTCGAGGTTAGAGAGAACGCGGGCGGCGACGCCCTCGCTCTCCCGAACCAGGCCGAGAAGGATATGTTCCGTGCCTATGTAGTTGTGATCCAGCTGCATCGCCTCCCTCAAGGCGAGCTCGAGGACCTTCTTCGAGCGCGGCGTGAAAGGCACCTGCCTGGCAGCGACCTCCTCACCGTAGCCGAGGATCGACTCGACCTGCCCGCGCACCTTTTCGACGGTGACGTCGAACGAAGAGAGGACCCGGGCCCCGACGCCCTTATCCTCGCTCACGAGACCTAGTAGGATGTGCTCGGTGCCTATGTAGTTGTGGCCGAAGCGCCGCGCCTCATCCTGTGCCAGCACCATGACCTTGCGGGCTCGCTCGGTAAACCTCTCGAACATTTGAACCTCCTGCGCCCCCCTACAAACGGATTCAGTCTAACGCGTTCCCCGAACGACGGCCTCGGCGACGGCGAGTGCCTCACGGTTGGCGCGCACGTCGTGCACGCGGAAGAGCCTCGCGCCCCTCTCGTAGGCGAGCACGGTGGTCGCCACGGTGCCGAAGACGCGCTCCCTCGCCTCCTGTACGCCGGTGATCCTCCCTATGAACCTCTTGCGTGAGGCTCCGAGGAGGACGGGGAAGCCGAGGTCCACGATAGCGTCAAGGTCGTGCAGGAGCGCCAGGTTGTGCCCCAGGTTCTTCCCGAAACCGATGCCGGGATCCACGACGACGTCCTCGACGCCAGCGGCGACAGCATACTCGGCCCTGCGCGCGAGGAAGTCCCTGACCTCGCGTACCACGTCCTCGTAGCGGGGCTCCCTTTGCATCGTCTTCGGCTCGCCCTTCATGTGCATCAGGACGACGGGGCATCCCGCCTGTGCCACAACGGAGGCCATGCGGGGGTCGGCGCGCAGCGCACTCACGTCGTTGACGAGGCTGGCGCCGGCTTCGAGGGCTGCCTCGGCGGTGCCGGAGCGGTAGGTATCCACGGAGATCACGGCGCCGGGACACGTGGAGAGTATCTCCTCGATCACGGGGATGACGCGCCGGATCTCATCCTCCTGCCCGACCGGGTCGGAGCCGGGGCGGGTAGACTCTCCGCCGACATCGATGATCTCGGCCCCCTCGTCGAGCATGGCCGCGGCGTGGCTGGCGGCGGCTTCGGGGTCGAGGAAATCCCCGCCGTCGGAGAAGGAGTCAGGGGTGACGTTGAGGATACCGACGACGAGAGGGCCGGGACCCGCTAGAAGGGTCCCGGCCCTCTCGTTGTCCCCGGCCGCCGGTGTGCGGCTCACGTCTAGTCCAGGTAACGGTTCCGGTGATGGCCGTCCGAGTCGGGGATGGCACCGTTAGGGGAGACGCCGTCTACGGCATACTCCTCGATGAGACGCTTCAGGTGCTTGGCATCCACCGTCTCATACTCTATTAGCTCTGATGAGAGCTTGTTTAAGAGCTCTCTGTTTC
>CADDZK010000153.1 GCA_902812425.1 Actinomycetota bacterium | reverse complement strand
CTAAGGGGTTGGCGAGGGTCACATCGTCTTTGCGGGAAAAGAGCTCTTTGACGGGCTCAGCGTCCCCTTTGACGAACTCACCCAGCGCTTGGTGGTATCGCTCGATGAGTCGATCTACATCCTCTACCGCGGCCATTTAGGGATTACCTTCATAGTTGACACACCCTCTTTCCCTCTACACCCTGCAATCATCCTACTCCATTCATCCAACCTCCTCAAAGGTGGCTTCTCCGAAGCTGGAGACGAGATCATCTTCTGCCCGGGCGGACGCGCCGTCCGAGCAACAGTAACGTAAGCACCGCGACGACAATCCCTGCCAAGATACCCATCGATAATCCCTCACTCGCCCTTCCTTCCTTAGGTTCCTCCGGGCCGCTGTACTCGGGGTAGCGAGCCTTGTAGCCGAGCAACTCGCCTATTGGGGCGAGCAACCTATAGAGAATTTTCTGCACCAACAAGGGAGGCTGGGCGGGTCGAAACGCATCCTTAAACTCGCGCGATATGACTGCCCATTGCAAGGAGTTGGGTAGGCCACTCTTGGGGTTGACCTTGCCGTCTTTGGCGAGGCCGAAGAAGGTCTCGAACCACGTCTCCAGGTCCAGTGCGGGCCGGAGTTCGGCTATCAGGTGCGCCTCCTCTTCGCCCGGATTGCCCCATACGTGCGGTGTGCCAGCAGGAATGACGACTTTCTCTCCTACACCGACGCCGCGCTCTTGGCCGCGCACGCGGAAGCGAGCCGTGCCAGAGAGGACCTCGAATTTCTCCTCCTGGTAGGGGTGAACGTGCTCGGCGGGCACGCGCCTGCCTCCCCTCATGTAGACGTCGAGTTCAAGCAATTCACCGTCGGTGTCGTGCGCCGTCCTCAGGAAGACAATGCGCGTGCCCGCAAGCGGGTGTTCGACCGTTTCTCCTGCTCTGGCCATGATGCGCCCCTTTCCCTAAGAGTGCTCCGACAGGATGCTACCCGAAGGAGCCCGGCGCATTCCTATTAGGGGCTATTCACCGAGGTGCATAGAAGGTTTACTACCTCTTCTTCCCCACCTTCTTTTTCTTCCTGCTCCTGGCGCGGCCGCTCTTCTGCTGATTCTGTGCGGTCTTCTGGGGCTGGGGAGCCTCTCTCTTCTGCGGCTCCTTCTTCGCGGGTTCCGTGGAGGGCTCCTCCGAATCCGCGGTCTTGTGTGGGAGGACGTTGTAGATCACGTAGTTCTGGGTGAAGGTGATGAGGTTCGAGGTGATCCAGTAGACGAAGAGCCCCGAGGGAAAGCGGGCGAGGAAGAAGCCGAAGATTATGGGCAGAAAGCGCATGAGCTGTTTCTGCTGCGTGGCTGTGTTCCTTATGGTCAGCTCCTGGGAGGCCATCATGGTCAGTATGTAGAGGACGGGCAGGATGAAGAGGTGGTCTGGCTGGGTCAGGTCCTTGAACCACAGGAGGCCGCCTGTCCTGAAGCTCTCCAGTTTGTCGAAGTGCCTGATCGTGTAGTAGAGGACGAGGAAGATGGGGAGCTGTATAAAGACGGGGAGGCATCCCCCGAGCGGGTTTACCTTCCGCTCCTGGTAGAGTTTCGCCGTCTCCTCGCGCTGCTTCTGGACGTCGTCTTTGTACTCGGCCCGGATCCTGTCCATATCCGGTTTGAGCTCCTGCATCCTGCGCATGCTCTTGACCTGGCGGTAGGTGATCGGGAAGAGCAGCGTACGCACGATGATGGTGAGCATGAGGATGGAGAGCCACCACGGGGCCCCCCAACCGTGGAAGGTCGAGAGCGTGGCCCCCATGAGGTTGAAGAGCGGGTCTAGAAGGTTTTTCAAGAAGTCGAGCATGTATGTCGTTTCCTTATCTAGCAGGTGGCGTGTAGCGCGGGCCCCGCGAGAGCGGGGGCGGTCCCTACACCCAGCCGCCGAGGCCGGCGAGGAGAACGACGAGAGGTCCGAAGAGGAGTGCTATAAGGACGGGCAGGTCGCTAGTCTCGCCGGGGAGACCGCTACGCACGACCGTCGCCCGCAGAGCCCCGAAGGGGATGCAGCAGGCAGAAGCCAGGGTGCCTGAGCGCCGGGAGATGCTGACCGTGAGCTGGCCTATGCAGCCGGCAGCGCCGAAGAGCGCGAGCATCGGAAAGGCGTACTCGAGGTTGGCGTAGACCTCTTCGCTGGAGAAGAAGTTGAGGAGCAGGCCGAGCACCACGAGCCCGAAGGCGGGGGAGGAGATACCCCGCAACGCCCTCGTTACGACCACAGCGCGATTTTTCTCGAACGTAGTGCTCAGATCAAATCTCCAAAAATCCCGGCGGCGCCCGTGGCCGCCCGAGCCCTGAGTCTAGCACTTTTCCTGCGGCTGACGATGGGAGCCCGTGGACCTCCGGGCCTGCGCGGAGGGCCTACCTGCGATAAGCTAGGTGCCCCGCCCACGGGGCGGGAGGGGATAGGCTCAGGAAAGGAGGAATCCGTGGCTGTAGAGACGGAGACCATCAGGAACGTGTGCCTGATCGGGCACCGCGGGAGCGGAAAGACGTCCATAGCCGAGGGTATGATCGGGCTCGCCTCAGGACGCAGCGGCCCGACGAGCGGCGTACTCGACTACACCGACGAGGAGAGAGAGCGGGGCATGACGCTCGGCATGAGCGTCGCCCACCTCGGGTGGAAGGGGCGCCAGGTCAATGTCCTCGACACCCCCGGAGACGGGGGCTTCGTCGGGGATGCTTTCGTGGCCCAGAGGGTCGCCGACTGCGCCATACTTGTCGTCCACGCCCAGGACCCGATCCAGGTCGTCACGGAGCGCGTGTGGCGAAGGGGGGAGAAGGAGGGCATCCCCCACGTTATCGTCGTCAACCATCTCGACAGGGAGCGCACGGACTTCGGAGCCGTGATCGAAGAGCTCAGATCCCGCTTCGGACAGGCGATCGTCCCGCTCAATCTGCCCATCGGACGCGAGAACGACTTGCGTGGCATCTACGGACTCCTGAGCGGGACCGCTTTCGTCGACGGCGAGCAGAGTTCCGAGATCCCCTCTGGGATGGAGGACGAGGTGGACGCGGCCAAGACGCAGCTCTTCGAGGCCATCGCAGAGAGCGACGATACGCTTCTCGAGAAGTACCTCGAAGGAGAGGAGATTTCGACCGAGGAGGCCTTCGAGGGTATCCGCAAGGGGATCGCAGAAGGCCTCATCATCCCCGTCCTCGCTGCGAGCGCGGAGCGCATGATCGGTGTAGACCGCCTGCTCGACGTGATCGCGGGCAGCGCCCCGAGCCCCGCCGACCGCTCGCGCTGGATCACGGAAGAGGGCGAAGAGGTACCCTGCGATTCTGACGGACCCTTCGCAGCCTACGCGTTCAAGACCTACGTTGACCCTTACGCAGGACGCCTGAGCGTCTTGCGCGTCGTGAGTGGTCGCTGCCGCTCTGACGAGGCGCTAACCAACCCGCGCACCGGCTCATCGGAGAGGCTCGGTGGGATCTCACACCTCGTCGGCAAGGAGCGAGACTCCGTGGACGAGGCCGTCGCGGGGGACATAATAGCCGTAGCCAAGCTGCGTGATACCGCGACCTTCGATACTCTGTGCAAGCCCGAGAAGCCGATGACCCTCGAGCCGGTCGAACTCCCCGAGCCGACGGCGGCGTTTGCCGTCGGGGCGAAGGCGCGCGGCGAGGAGGAGAAGGTCTTCGACGCTATAAGGCGCATCGTCGATGAAGACCCCTCGCTCAAGCTGGAGCGCTCCGAGGCTACGGGTGAGGACATCCTCGCAGGGCTGGCGCAGATGCACGTCGAGCTCGCGCTCGAGCGCATCGAGCACCGCTACGGGGTCGAGGTCGAGGCGAGGCCGCCGAAGGTGCCTTTTATGGAGACGATCACCGGCTCAGCCCAGGCCCAGGGCCGCTACAAGAAGCAGACGGGCGGCAGGGGACAGTTCGGCGACGCGAGGATCGAGCTCTCCCCGCTGCCGCGCGGCTCTGGCTTCGAGTTCGAGAACGCGATCGTCGGCGGCGCCATCCCGCGCCAGTTCATCCCCGCGGTGGAGAAGGGGATAATCGAGGCGATGCGCGAGGGGAGCATCGCAGGCTACCCGGTCGTCGACGTGAAGGTGCGCCTGCACGACGGCGCCTTCCATACGGTCGACTCCTCGGAGATGGCGTTCAAGGTCGCCGGGTCCATGGCCTTCAAGAACGCCGTCGAGAAGGCCCATCCCGTCCTCCTCGAACCCTACGTGAAGGTCGAGGTGCTCGCGCCCTCGGAGCTCGTGGGCGACATCATGGGCGACCTCTCCAGCCGCCGCGGACGTCCGATGGGCATCGAGCAGCGCGGCGAGCGCCAGGTAATACAGGCCGAGGTGCCCCAGATCGAGATGCTCACCTACGCCCGCGACCTGCGCTCCATAACCGGCGGACGCGCCAACTTCCACGTCGAACCAGGCCACTACGAAGAGGTCCCCCCGAACCTGGTCGATAAAGTCCTCGCCGCCAACGAGAGGGAGGAAGAGAAGGCGGTGACTTAGCCGGTCAGCTTGTCAGCACGCCACCGGCTTCGCCAGGCGGCTAGTCAGCCAGTCAGCAAGAACTGCAATCCCAGAGAACCCGTTTCGCCAAAAAGCCTCCGCCAGGGAGGCTCGATCTAATAGTTAGCTGGCTAAGTATCTGGTGGAGAAGCTGACGAGCGGAGGCCGTAGGCCGAAGTGTGTTGAAGTGCTGACTAGCTCCCCGCGTAGCGGGGAACAGAGACTCCTACCAGGGAGTCGCGTGTGACGAGCTCTGCGAGTTCTTCTTCGCTCAAGTTCTCCGTGCCTTCGGGGCGCATGGGGAGGACCATGTAGCGGACGTCGGCGGTGCTGTCGTGGACGATGACCTCGACGTCTTCGGAGGGTTCGAAGCCGAACTCGCGCATAACGGCGCGCGGCTCTCTGACGGCGCGTGAGCGATAGTTGAAGCTCTTGTACCAGTCCGGCGGGCGGCCGAGGATGGCACGCGGGTAGCAGGAGCATAAAGTGCAGACGATCAGGTTGTGCACCTCGGGCGTGTTCTCGACGACGACGAACTCGGCGGGATGCGTTGGGTCTATGCCTAGCTCCGAGGCTGCGGCCTTGCCGTCGGAGAGCAGCCGCTCTTTGAAGTCCTCGTCCACCCAGGCGCGGGCGACGAGCTTCGCGCCGTTGGCGGGGGAGCGGGATTCCATGTAGGAGATCCTGTCCTGCACCTCGGGCTCGGTAAGGATGCCTCTCTCGAGGAGCAGCGCCTCTATGGCCCTGATGCGCGCGGCGTAAGGGCTCATGGTTGCGGCTTCCTCGTGCGGGTGATGGTCGCTCATGTGGTCTCTCCTGACTCGAGCCAGTGTTCGTAGACGTCCGCGTACAGACAGTCATCGGCGGGTCCATCGTAATCTTCCCAGAGGTCCTTCTGCCTGAAGCCTACTTTGTAGAGGGGTCTCTCGGGAAATCCGGAGAAGCCGTAGGCGAGTTCCTCGGGGTTCGGGTACTCGCCGATAACCGACTCGACCCAGCCAGGCTTGCCTTTGAGGTATCCTGGAGTGCGTACGTGGCCTGGCTTCTCGGCGGACCTGACGCGTACGCGGTCGCCGGGTCTGAAGGTCACGACCCGCCCCAGCGGCGGAGGATCTCGTCCGACCTCTCGTCTATCTCCTCAGTCGTGAGGATACCCTTCTCGACGAGGAGCTTCTCGGTGGCGGCGACCCAGCGCTCGTAGTATGAGAGGCTCCTGTACTCTTCCGGCGGCAGGCTCTCCTGCGCGCGGCGGTGTTCGTCTGTGGTCTTGATCCCCTTGCCGTCGAGCGCCGTGGTGATAGCGTCGGCGAGGCGTTCCCAGTCCTCGACCTCGTGCTGGTTCTTATCTACGGGACCGCCCGGCGATCCGCCCATGTCGTGGACCCCGCCCAGGATTCGACTCCTATCTGACCCTCAATACTTCCTTGATCGGGGGCCGCTCGACGAGCTCCTCGACGTACTCCTGGAGCTTGAGGCCTTCAGGTGTTGCGACGGCGTGCTTGTAGTCGGAGAACTGGAAGAGCTGATCCGGCAGGTTCGGGTCCCTCGCCTGGTCGAGCCGACCGTCCTGCCTCAAACGCCTGGCGACGGCGCGCAGTACCGCGTAGGACATGCGCGAGAGGTCGCGCAGCGGCTGGTGCCTGTTCTGGCGGGTACCAAGGTCGACCTGCGCCATCGCTTCGAGCCCGATCATCTTGAGGACGTCTATCATGATCCCTGTCTCGACGGCGTAGCCCGTCAGGAAGGGGATCGAGCAGAATAGATCCCTGTCGGCGACGAACTCGCCTGCGAGCGGTTGCACGAAGCCCGTGAGCTCGGGGTAGAAGAGGTTGAAGAGCGGCTTGGTGGTGAGCTCGGTTACCCTCCCCCCGCCGTCGGCCTCCACGGTCTCGTGGCTCTTGAATGGACGCCTGTAGGCGGCCTTGACGTACCGGATCTCGGGCACCTCCAGGATCGGGCCGAGGATGCCGTAGACGAGCTGGGGCCTGAAGTCCCTGGTGTCAGCGTCCATGTACATGACGAGGTCGCCGCGCGCGACCGAGAGCGACCGCCACATGGCGTCGCCCTTGCCGTGGGCGGGTCCCTGGTTGCTCATCAGCTCGTTCTCCGAGTACACCTCGGCGCCGTGCGAGGCGGCCACCTGGGCGGTGCCGTCGGGCGAGTCCGCGTCGACGACGAGGATCTGGTCAACGAGCGGGGCGTTCCCTGTCCGGCTGTTGACGGCGTGGATCTCGTCGATGATCGTGCCGACGGTGTCGGCGACGTTGCGGCAGGGCAGAACCGCGCTGACCGTGAGGCCGAGCTCGCGCTTGCGGCGGCCCATAGCCTCGAGGTCCTGGAACTGCCTGTAGTCATAGGAGCGATGCTTAAACCACTCTACGGCGTCCACACGCATCACACTCCTTACGTAGGTCTCTCCTTCACAGCCACGGTAAGCTACCGTATAAGGGCGCCTTTGTCCATTCTTTTTTCTTAATGTCACGGATAGCCCATTTCTATACCGGATGCCGCTGTGTGGTACGTGCCGCACGGGGGATATAGCGGGCCAGGGTGATAGAATCAGGACCCTTTTTGACGGTAGACACCTCCGGGACTACGGAGAGTTTGGAACTATGCGCATAGTATTGACGAACGACGACGGAATCGAGGCTCCCGGGCTCCTTGCGGCCCGGCGCGCGCTGGAGAAGGTCGGGGACGTCATCACCGTTGCCCCCGACAGGAATCGCTCGGGGGTTGGGAGGAGCATCTCCTTCGGGCGCTCGCTCCACGTGGAGGAGCGGAAGATGGCCGACGGGGCGGTCGGCTACGCCTGCTCAGGGACGCCGGTCGACTGCGTGCGGCTCGTCGCCTTAGGTCTCATGGACTTCGAGCCCGACGTCGTCGTCTCGGGGATAAACCACGGGGAGAACCTCGGCGACGACATCACGTACTCGGGGACCGTCGCGGGTGCGATGGAGGGGATAGTTATAGGGGTCCCTGGTATCGCCGTCTCTTTGAGCATAAACCGCCCCTGGCACGAGACCGTTCAGGAGAACATACCCCTTGAGAGCGGGCTGCACTTCGAGACGGCTGCCGAGTTCACGGCCCGCCTGGTGAAGGTCGCCTTCAAGGGGCTTCCGCCCGGGCGTATTCTGAACGTCAACGCGCCCAATCTGCCCCGCGAGAAGCTAAAGGGCGCGCGGGCAACCAAGCTGGGGCGCCGCTTCTACAAGGACGAGCTCGTCGAGGTAAAGGACGAGAACGGCAGGGTCGGCTACGACATCTACAACAACCCTCCCGGTCATCATGAGGAGGAGGGCACGGACTTCTCGGCCATCGAGAACGATGAGATCAGCGTCACCCCCGTCCACCTAGAGCTGACGGATACGCCGGGCCTCGAGGAGCTAGGCGCCTGGGGCATGGACGGCCTCTTGAAGAACGGGCTCGAATAGGTCTTGCTCTCCGCGGCCCTCTTCGACTTCGACGGGACGCTCGTCGACACGACGGAGATGATCCACCAGTCCATGCGCCACGCCGCACGCTCGGTCCTCGGGCGCGACGACATCCCGCGCGAGACGCTGCTCGCCAACGTCGGGCGGCCCCTCCCGCGCCAGATGGAGATCCTGGACGCAGAGAAGGCCGAGTTGCTACTGGAGGCATACCGCCGCCACCACGAGGAGAACCACGACGCCCTGATCGGGGAGTTCCCCGGTATCGAGGAGTCGCTCTCACGCCTCCGCCAGGCCGGGATAAAGGTCGCGGTGGTAACCTCCAAACGCCGCGCCTCCGTGGAGATGGCCCTGAATAACTTCCCCGGCCTCCGCAACGTCGTCGACCGCTTCGTAACGATGGAGGACACAAGGGAACACAAACCCCACCCCGAGCCGCTACTGCGGGGGCTGGAACTCCTCGGCGACGTCCCGAAGAGAGAGGCTGCCTACGTTGGCGACTCCCCCTTCGACGTCGAGGCTGCGAAGGCCGCCGGCCTCACGAGCGTCGCCGTAAGCTGGGGCGCCTTCTCCGAGGATAGGCTGTACGAGGCCGACTACCTCGTCCCCGATATCGACTCCGCGGTGGACGTTCTGCTGAAGCTGTAGGCGCGAGATGTGCGTCGGGGCTGGATAGACGACAGGGGCCTTCATCTGGGCCGAACCCAGTTCATTTGGGTGATGTACTCCCTGGCGCAGGAAGATAAGCTACTTTCGTAGCATCGGAGTGGCGGAGCATTTGCATGTGTCCCGTCTATCGGAGCAAAGGAGGGTGAGCGCAATGCTTAAGTCCACGGCGAGCAAGGTAATGTGGGTGGGGAGAACCACGGTGTTTGCGGTAGGCCTCATCGTGATACTGGCTCTCATGTTCGTTGCGGCTAGCATGGTGCTCGGGATCGGCGGCAAGTCCTTACCGGGCATGTACGACCGGATAACGTACCTGGCCGGCGGCGACGCCGGGGCTGAGCGGGCGCTGGCTGTGGAACCCCTGGTGAGGCGCCGGCAGATAGAGTTTACGAGGGGCTACGCCCAGGTCAAGGTAGCGCCTACCACCGTCACCCTCGCCGGCGCGAGGGTCCTCAACGGCGTGCAGCGCAGCACCACGGACAACAGCGTGTACTGCTTCGACCTGACGTTCACCCCCAG
>CADDZK010000152.1 GCA_902812425.1 Actinomycetota bacterium | reverse complement strand
CTACTACCCTGACCCTCATGCCGACCCTCGCCTCCCGTGGCCTCATGGCCTCTAAGCCCTCCGCGATTGCCATGCTCTTTTCTCACCCTGTGGCAAGATAGTGGAGTAGCAAACAAAACTTGGTGTGGAGCTTGCGAATACATCTACCGTACCTCCAAGACTAGCGAGCCCGCGTTAAGGACATTCGCGCTGTCTTGTTAAGGTTCGGTAAAGGAGCCCTCGAGCCTGGCAGGTTACATACTTTGGGCCATGACATGTCCTTCCGTGGGCGCCATGATCCCTCGTTAGAGGGAGTCTCTTTGCGAAAGGGTGGCGAATGAGAGCGATAACCTGCGACGCCTATGAACTCGTCAGAGCGGAACCACGCAAAGATCGCGCCTCTACCCGCACAAGCCGTGCCTTCTGGGTCTTGCTAGACGATTCCGGCCCTGTTCATCCGTTCACCTTGCCCTTGCCCGACGGCAGGGCAGCCATAGCAGTCTTCAGCAGCGAGGAAGAGGCGAAAATGTTCTGCCATTTCAGGAAGCGGGCGGCTGACTTGAGCGTTCGAGAGACCTCGACGGGCGAGATCCTCTCTCTCCTTTACTGCCCATGGTGTGCGGCGAAGCACGTAGCACTCGATCCCCTGCCCGAGGTCCTGGGAGACGCGTGGCTCTTGGAGCTGTTGACCCTAGACAGGCACAGCTTCGACCGGCACTTTGCTTCAGGGTTCAGCACGGGCGGCATCCTCCCCTAGGGCTACGTCTACCGCTGCTTCTGCCTGGGGTTTTGCGTTGCCCGTCATAAACAGCGTAAACAAGGCTCGCAGATATGCTCAGTGTTGTCGGTAAAATTGATTGGCGCCCGGTCTCCCTCGATACCCTCTTCCAGCTTGTGTCATTCGCCCGATCGGCGCGCACGTCGAGTTCTATATCGTAGTCGGTGGTCGCCTCCCGAACTTGCCTGACCGGCAAGTGGAGGGCCGGGCGTGATGCTCACTTGGTTATACGGCCACCCTAGCCG
The DNA here is from genome assembly GCA_902812425.1 of Actinomycetota bacterium. GTDB lineage: Bacteria > Actinomycetota > Rubrobacteria > Rubrobacterales > Rubrobacteraceae > Rubrobacter_D. Next base: position 8,095 of record CADDZK010000152.1, on the reverse strand, counting down.
ACCCCTTCCAACACACCCACCTACCTCCTACCGGAGCCGACAACCTCCTTTATGCCAGCACCTTGCAGGCGGCTGAGAATCCGGGGAGCTTCGCCAAGGCGAGAGTATTCGCTGCGCATGCCGACGTTGGATCCTTCGTCGCTCATTATGCCCCTCACTTCCTCTCTGCACGCCAGCTCGACGGATGCCCGATGCGGTGGGTCTTGATCGACGCAGCCGGAATCCTTGGGGATCCTAGGGGGTATGCGTGTGGGCCTACGCTTACTAAGTCTGCACTAGAGAGGATTTGAAGGTCTGCCGCGAACCACATGACGTGTAGTTACTTTTACAAGGTAAGGATCTTGTGGGCCTCACGCAGAGCCCCAAACGGCGTTAAGGTTTCAGTAGACGCGAGCCATTGCGCCTCCCATCGTCAGAGACCTTATCTAGCCTGTTCCTGTGTACAAAGTACTGCCTGTAGCGCAAGGAAACCTAGTCAATGCCGGCGTAGTGGGCTACCGACTCGTGTGCCACTCAGGATATCCCGTAGGGTTTCGTGAGCAACCACGTGGCATCTTCCCCGCACCTCTCTTGCTACTCGCATCATGGGCTACCCCTTGGCTCGAAAGACCACGCGGCACTGTAGTCTTTGTCCCGCGACACTTCGTCGACGCGGGCCACATTTGGGACTACCCCTGGCGCCTCGCGGATCGTGACGAGCAGACAAGGGTGCTTCTCGGAACCGTTAGCCGAACGAGAAGAGAGGACCAAGCCTACCCGGCAGCTTCTGCGATGGAACCGCATCTTTGAGTACCCTGCAAACAGCCGCAGTATAGACGGTGGCTCGCTGTTGCTCTACGCCCGCTATCTGGCCTACGCGTGCCTGGAAGACCGGCAACGATAGGACCGGGCCGTGTTCGCTGCGTTTTCCTCCTAGATAGCCGGATACCTCTTGCGGAAGCTGCGAAGCAAGCTCGTCGGACTCGTTGTCGTTCACGTGCTCCCGGATGGCGATCAGAACGGCTCGGATGGCACGCTCGGCCTCTTCGCCGGAGCCCATATGGCCGCGGCTTTGAACCCGGTCAATGAACTGATTGTGGTTCACATATTCTCCTCACTATTGGCTTAGAAGGGACACCTCGACCACAAACTACCCGGAAGGCCCATAGTAGTATTCAAGTTGCGCATTACGTTAGCTGGACAGTCTGGATGGCGCTTCTGTCTGCCGTAAGAGGGTCCGCGTTCGATAGGGTTCATCGGTTTGTTGGGCCATGCATTGCCTCCTGGCTACGCGCGCGTCTGGAATCTTCCAGAGTACATGTACTGTCCTCCATACATAACTGCTCAAAGCCTCCAGGCGGTTAAAAGTTAGTAAAGGTCCCGTTAAGGGTGGTCAAGTGATGAACCGCCAAGCTTGGATCTGGGCGCGACTCTCGGTCCGTGTCTCACACAACCCAACTTGTTCCGCACTGGTACAGTATGGGCGACAAGGAGGGCCCAAGTCGGTGTCTTACCTTTGAGGCCGCCTTCCATCCAGGAGGTATCTGGGCCGCTAGAGTAATGTTCTTTAGCGTCGGCGAGCGTGTGGGCAGCCGAAGGCTAAGCCTCCGGGGCTCCGTTCTCATGCCGTCAGACGGGGCGTCTTATCCGCCAACACGCCGGCTTACTGGCTCGGGTCTTGCTCAAGAAATCGAAGGGCACTCGGTCCGCTCTTGGAGTCGACGAAACCCAAAGAGTTCAGGTGCTGGAGCTCATCGGACGTAATTACCCTGCCAGAAAGGTTAGCACCGTTCGAGACGGCGCTTATGAGGAGGCTACCATTAGCCTGGGCTTGAAGGTATTTCTCCGTCATGCGTCAAAGGTCGCTGGCTACGCGATAGGAGCAGTGTAGTGCGACCTCCTCTAGTATGACAGCCGAGCCTAGTAGAGTATCTCGCAAGCGCAGCAAGAGTATGACAAACTAGCGTAGACTCATGGCTAACGATCGAAACGCTGATTGGTCGGCAGTATTCGGAGCGGTGCTGCACCAGATGCCCTCTGGGGTTGTCATAGCCGAGGCTCCTTCGGGGAAGATCCTGCTCTCTAATGAGAGAGCGAGGCAAATTCGCCGCTGCCCTCTCCCAAGGGGTATAGGGCTAGGCGAATACGGTGCCTACGATGATAAGTTCCGAGGATTCCGCCCTGACGGGCAGGCCTACAGGCCCGAAGAGTGGCCTCTGGCTCGCTCGATCCGCACGGGTGAAGTGATCGTAGATGAGGAGATTTTCGCCATACGTGGCGACGGCTCCAGTGGGGTACTGGTCGTCAACTCGTCTCCGGTTTACGACGAAAAGGGACGTATCATGGTCGCCGTCACGGTCTTCTATGACATCACGGAGCGACGGCGAGCTGAGGACAGAGTAAGAGCGCTAAACGAAGAGCTCGAAGAACGTGTCATAGAGCGCACAGTCCAGCTAGAAGAGAAAAGCATAATCCTCGATACCGCACTAGGGAATCTTGCCGAAGGCGTATTGCTGGTTAATTTACGACACCAAGTGCTGTTCGCAAACCCGGCCGCTCGCACCATGCTGAGCATAGAGGACAAGAGTATGCCCATGAGACTGGCAGACCTTCAGGGACGCTTAGAAGGTTGGGGAGACTTTAAGCTGTCGCGGGCGGTGGCTCGCTGTGCCAAGGAACGCGAAGACATACAGACCATAGTACATAGCAGAGACTCCTTCATGCGGTTGGACATGAAGCATATACCTCAATTTGAGGCTGGGCGAGGCGGGGTGCTGGTAGTGATCGAAGACCTATCTGCCGAGCGGAAACTGGAAGCTAATCAGCAGCGGTTCTTGGCCAACGCCGCCCACGAGCTGAAGACCCCCCTCACCACGATAATGGGCGCCGCCGACCTTCTTCTGACGGGAGGCGAACTCACAGAAGTGCAACACCAGCTTCTTCAGCATATTTCCGAAGAAGCCGACCGTATGCAGCGCCTCTCAGAGACTCTGCTGGCTTTGGCGCGGACGGGCTGGGACTTTCGGGAGCCAGAGATGCAAGCTGGGAGACTGGAAGCGGTACGGAAAGCTGTAGAACGTATGCAGCCACTGGCGGAGCGGATGGGCGTTACGCTCCTATTCGAAGATCGAGGGGGTCATGCCTGCGTAGACCCCGAGTGGCTGGAGCAGGCATTCTTGACACTGGTCAGCAACGCCCTCAAATTCTCCAACACGGGAGGCCGCGTATGGGTTGCTGTGGATGGAAGTACCATAACCATTACAGACGAAGGGAGCGGGATAAAGGAGGCTCACCTACCGCACGTTTTCGAGCGCTTCTACCGTGGGGAAAGTGGTTCTGGAGGGTTCGGGCTCGGGTTGCCTCTATGTAAGGAGCTAATAGAGAGGATGGGAGGGAACATTTCTATCTATGCGCGAGAAGGAGTCGGAACGGTAGCCACGATCAAACTACGGGAGGCATAAGGGGCCGGCTACCAGAGGGAGCCATTCTTCAGGTAGCCCACCGCACAAGAGAAATGGCAATTGCTCGTCGCACCCGGCCTCCCAGACATCTGCTCCACATCTGCGATAGGTTTTGAACGTCTCCTTTGCCTTGCGGTGCTAAGCTATGCTTACAGCCCGTCGGCTCCCCCGCTTCGTCTAGCACGCCACGCCGTCACGACCGACGTCTAGGCTAGCGTCGCTCCACGTAGCCCCGGCGGTTACTGGCAACCACCACGCTGAGCGTAGAATCTCTCGTTAGCCGTGAGCAGTCCGAGATAGCGGCGGGAGACGCCGTTCCCATCCGGCACAGGGTGGGCTCTAAAGCGGCCCTCCGGAAGAGGAAGGTATGGGTAGAGCCCCTCTTCGCGGAGGCCAAACGGTGGCACGGTCTGGGCCGCTTCCGCTTGAGGACGCTGGCGAAGGTGAACCAGGAGGCGCTGCTGATAGCTTCGGTCCAGAACCTCAAGCGTCTGCTGGACGCTGCGAGCTCCCGTCCGCTCCCGCCAGCGCTTGCGCCGAGGGCGCGGGACACGCGCGCTGTGCTGTCTTCGACATCTGCTTGCCAGAGTGACCTGCACGACCGTCGCCCGATACCCCGTTGATGCGTTTTTCAACAGGCTGGAGCGTTTCTGGCACGCAGAAAAGCACTTGGCATTATCACTCGTAATGAGATGAGGTCAACGGTTCGAGCCCACTCGTCGGCTCTCTCCATCTCCGAAGAGGCTGTGGTGAGCGAAATTGGTTCGCGTAGTAGCGGCCATTAGGCTATCCGCTCATAGGTCCGTCTCTGTCGGTCTTCATCGGTTCCTCTAGCCGATGAGTCCACTGTGCCAGAGCCGAGAGGAAGCGACGCAGCCGCTCCCGGGTATCTTCATCCATGAGGTCGCCCGTCTCCGCATCGAACTTTTGGGCTGAGAAGGGGATAAGCATCTGCGGCTCGGGTATAACGTAGGCCGGGGGGTGCAAGAGTATCTGCCTCAAGACCATCTGTCCACGCGCCGTCCCACCGCCTCCCGGGCTCGCTCCCACGATACCGACCGGCTTGTGGCGGAAGGGCGTCGGATCGTGACGCGAACGTAGGCACCAGTCTAGGGCGGAGGCCAGGACGCCGGGGACGGCGTAGTCGTACTCCGGTGTCGCTATTAGCACGGCGTCGAAGGCGCGTATCTTCTCCCTGAGCTCTTTGACGGGCTCGGGGTTGCCCTGGTCCTCTATGTCCTGGTTGAAGTAAGGTATTCTGGCGAGATCGAAGCCCTCAAAACTCATCCACTTTGGAGCCACCTCGTGCGCCGCCCTCACGACGCCGCGGTGGAATGAGGCACGCCTGAGGCTACCGGCGAGGCCCAGTATGCGGAAATCTCTATGGTTCATGGTCTGCCTGCCGACAGCCTTTTAGATCCCTTTTCCAGTTCAGGCCCGCCTTGCCAGTCCTTGCGTTGAACCCTCAGTGCAAGTCTCTGACTAGCTACCGGCAGAGGTCCCGGCTCCTCGAAGGTCGGTGCGCCGTCGGCCGTTGAGTTCACAGGGTAGTGATTAGCCCGCCGTCGATGACGAAGTCTGAGCCGGTGACGTTTCCAGCGCGCTCGCTAGCTAGCAGCACGATGAGGTCGGCCACCTCATCAGGCCGGGTGAACCGCCCCGTTACCCCTTCGGCGGCGGCCCGTTTGGCCACATCTGCGGACTCGCCGCCGCTGGCACGGGCGACCGTAGCAGCGACGCCGTCCTCGCCGAGCCAAAGCTGGGTGGAGACCGGTCCAGGACTGACAGTGTTGACGCGGACGCCTCGCGGGCCGACCTCCTTGGAGAGCGATTTGGAGAAGTTCAGCAGGGCGGCCTTGGCGGCGCTGTAATCGATGACCAGTGGGTCCGGCAGGACGGCGTTGACCGAGCAGGTGCTGACGATTGTGCCGGAGTCGCGCTCTAGGAGGTGCGGTAGGGCTGCGCGGGTCGTGCGTACAGCCGCCAGGAAATTGATGGTCAGCGCCCAAAGCCAGTCGTCGTCGGTGAGAGAAAGGAACCCGTCGGTGCGCGGATGGAGCGCGCCCACGTTGTTGACCAGTATGTCCAGTCCGCCGTACGCTACGACAGCTTCATCGATCAGCCTTGCTGGCCCCTCCGGGGTGCCCAGATCTACCTGCACGGGGTGGACCTTGCCTTGTGTGGTGAGCTGGGACAGGTCGTCTGTGAGGTTTCGGGCTGCGGCGACCACGCTCACACCCTCGCCGAGGAGTGCTCTGGTCACCGCGAGGCCGATGCCCTTGCTCGCGCCAGTGACGACAGCCACCTTACCTGCCAGTCGAAGATCCATAGCCCTTATCTCCTCTCGTCGCCCTGATGCTGTGGTGCCGATCGCCTGCGTGAACCCGGATCTGCACCGTGCGCCCGGCTGCCTACTGGAGGCGGCTCCTCCGTCACCTCAGGCGGAGCCGCCATGGGATCGAGGATCAGTCTGCCGCTGCCTGGACCGCCTGCTCGATGAGCTTGACCATGCGTGCTGAGTAGTGCATGTACCCGCCTGCGTGGCTCGCATCGTCAAATTCGACGGTCGTTGCTCCCAGCCTTTCAGCCATCGCACGTTGGAGGGCCGGGTCGATCATCCGGTCGGCGCCCGAGACCGCGTACCAGGACGGAAGCGTATGCCAGGCCACAGGACCTGATGGTGTGACGAAGATCGAGAAGTCTGTTGGCCTCTGCTGGGCGTTAAGTGTCGCCGCAGACTTCGGGCTGAGATCCTGCGCAAAGTCCTCTCGGAAGGAGGCCGGGTTTATCAAAGACGGCGAGGCGAAGGGTGCACCCGCCCAGATCAAGTGCGGGAGCGCTGCCGGCGGCTGATAGCCCTCTCCGAGGCTCAGAAGCGAGTCGCCCTCATCGGGCACGAATGCCGCGGTGTACACGAGCCCTAGCACGTCGGAGCGTCCATAGGCGGCGTTAGAGATGACGGCTCCCCCGTACGAGTGTCCGACCAGGATCTTCTTACCCGGTATGGCATCGAGAGTCGCACGGACCGTGGCAGTATCCTTGGCGAGCGACGCAAGACCGAGCGTCGGGGTGGCAGTCGCGTAGCCGTCCTTGTGAAGGCCTGCGACGACCTGATCCCAGCCTGAGGGCCCGGCCCAGGCGCCGTGGACGAGCACGATCGTCGGCTTGTGTGAGGTGCTCGCCTCGGCGTGTTTTGTGCTTGCCGCAACTGAGAGCAATAGCAGCGTGAGTAGCGCGGCAATCAGGATCACGAGCCGCGGCAACTGCGGCCGGAGAGTTGCGTAGAGAGCGGCCTGCGGGCGTCGAGTGAATGAGTAGTTCATAAGAGCCCTCCTGGGCGCTTGGATTGAGGTTACGGGAACCAGCGCCGGTTTATCGGCTGGGGTGGAATATCACGATGTCTCTTCTTTGCTATGGCTAGTCGATCATGAGGGTAGCGATTGAGTCGCACCGCTGTGCCGGGGGTCCGTACAGCGGTGCGGTCTCAGAGCCTCAGGCCTGCGTTCGGGCCGCGGTGTAGGTCACTGCGTGCTCGGTAGCCCAGTCAAGCGCGTAGTCTGCGACCTCCTCCCAGCCGTCCTGACCCACCGTGTAGTGCGAGCGGCCAGGGAACTCCTTGTAGCCGGTGTCCGCACTGGAGTGGCGGTAGTGCTTGGCGTTCGACTCGTTGACCGCTGGCGGCACGAGGTTGTCCTCGCCCCCCGCGATGAACAAGAGCGGTGCACGATCTTCGTTCCTGAAGTCTACATAGGTGTCCTGATGGCCGGGCGTGAAGTTGGCCAGCACCCCGCCCCAGATAAAGCCACCCGGCGCGGGGACGTGGTAGCGTTCGTAGACTTTGTCCGACTCCTCCCGCGAGAGTGTGTTCGCGAAGCCGTAGTGGAACTGCTCGGGTGTAAAAGGGACAGCCTTATGGCGGTTGGCTGGGTTCCTCAAGACGGGGAAGCTGGCTCTGATCTGCGCGACCGGAACGACCTTTATGCCTTCCGTGGGCACGGAGTCGATGGCCACGCCCGCCGCACCGAAGCCGTGGTCGAGCAAGATCTGGACGAGACAGCCGCCGAAGGAGTGTCCCATGATGATCGGAGGCCTGTCGAGTTCTCCGATGATACGCTCGTAGCGCTCGACAGTGTCAGGTACAGTCAGTGCCTCGATGGGCGAGGGGTCCTCGCGCAGCGCCTCGACCTCGACCTCGAGGCCGGGATAAGCAGGGGCGAGTACCCGGAAGCCGCGGCCCTCGTAGTGCTCGATCCAGTTCTCCCAGCTGCGTGGCGTCATCCACAGCCCGTGGATCAGGACGATGGTGTCTGGGGCGGCTGGGCTTGGAGTGTTCTTGGCGCTCATGTGGCCCTCCTTGTAACGGCTTCTCGTAGAATCTCGGCTACTTGCGTGTCGGTTATGCGTGGCTGCTATTTATCCATGGCGTTTCTCCAGTCGATTTGGGACGGCGTGGCTCTGCCAGGAAGTCCAGCAGGGCGCGGTTGACCTCCTTGGAGTGGGTCCAGGAGATGTTATGCGGTCCGCCTTCGACCTCGCTGTACCGGATGTTCTCGATCAGTGCAGGAAGGCGCCTTCCTGTGGATTCGATGGGGAATATCCGGTCTTCAGTACCCTGAACTACCAGGGTAGGCAGGTCGATGCGCGGGAGGTCGGCG
>CADDZK010000151.1 GCA_902812425.1 Actinomycetota bacterium | reverse complement strand
GTCGCTAGGCGGACAAACATCCGGCAGGAGGGGCTAAGCCACGTTCCCCGCTGGGGAAACCGGGGATCTCGGCGGGTAAAGTATGAAGTGTGAGAGGATCAGCGGAGAGAGCCGGGGTCCGAGAGCGGGAAGCCTTGCTGACGCGTCCTGTCGTGCTGCTGATCCTCGTCGCTTTTGCCGCCCTCTTCGGTTTCCAGTTGCTACTCTCGGTCGTGCCCATGTACGCGGACGAGGCTGGGGGTGGTAGCTCCGGCGCAGGACTGGCGACGGCCGCCTTCATGCTCTCGACGGTGCTGACCCAGATCCAGATGCCCCGCATCCTGGGTCGCTACGGCTACCGGCGGACACTCGCCGCCGGACTCCTGTTTCTCGGGGTTCCCGCGTTCTCCTATACGTACGCACAGACGATCTCGCCGATACTTGCCGTCACGCTGCTCAGGGGAGTGGGGTTCGGGGTCGTGACCGTGGTGTTCGCCGCCCTCGTAGTCGAACTGGCCCCGCCCGAGCGCCGCGGGGAGGCACTGGGTCTCCTCGGCATCGCCATCACGCTGCCAACGATCTTCTGCAACGCGCTCGGGCTCTGGATGGTGGGGCGTTTCGGCTACGAAGTCGTCTTCTTGCTCGGGGGCGCCGCCCCGCTGGCGGGGCTCGGTATGATCCCGGGCATCCGCTCCGCCTCGCCTACCAGAGAGGACGAAGAAGGCGAGAATGGTTTCTTCGCGGGGCTCGCGCGGGCTCCTCTGAGGCGCATCTTCCTCCTCTTTGCGACGACGACTATGGCAGCCGGGGTGATCGTAACCTTCCTGCCCCTGGCGGTTGCGGGCTCGGGGGCGTTCTCCGCTGCGGGCGCGCTCCTCGCTATCGGCATCACCTCCACCGCCAGCCGCTGGTGGGCCGGACGATTCGGTGACCGAGGGGACCCGCGCTCCCTGCTGGCCCCCGGCCTCCTAGCCTGCGCGATCGGGATGGTCTGCCTCCCGTTCGGGGGTATACCCCTGATGGTCGGGGCCGTGCTCTTCGGGATAGGGTTCGGGTTGCTCCAGAACACTACCCTCATCCTGATGATGGGGCGCGTCTCGAAGTCCGAGTATGGGCTCGGCAGCACGCTATGGAACGCGGCCTTCGACGCCGGAACAGGGATAGGGGCCTTCTCGTTCGGGTTCGTGATCTCGGCTCTCGGATTCTCCTGGTCCTTCTCCATCTGCTCACTCCTCCTGGCGTCCGCCCTCCTGCTCGTGCTCCTCGACCATCCACCGAAATAAGATCAAGCCCCGTAGATCTCCGAGGTCCCCACCCTATCACATAAACGTACTATCAAGATATATCGTGATATACTGCGATATCACGAAGACCAGACGGGCTGAAGGAGGCGAGATGTACGGTCGGAGCAGGATGGGCTACGCGGGTGGGAGGTGGGGGATGGCGCCTTACGTGAGGCTCTATCCACCGAGGTTCATGCCGTGGTTGGTGGTGCTGTTCCTGGTCTTTGTGGCCGGCCCTGCCTTCCATTTCTTTCCCTTGCTCTTGCTCATCTGGGTGGTTCCGCTCGTAATGTTGGCGTTCGGGGCCGCCGCGAAGGGTCTGGCGGGGGTCGCGGAGACCCGTGCGCGCCTGCGCAAGAGTGGGGTGACACAGGAGAGCAAAGAGCGAGAGCTTCTGGAGGCGCTTGCGCGGCGGGGGGAGCTCTCGTCCGCGCTGGCGGCACTCGAGACTTCGCTCACCGTCGCAGAGGCTAGCCGGATGCTCTCAGAGCTGGCGGAGAGTGGGCACGTAGAGGTAAGGGCGCACGATGGAAGGTTAGGGTACGCACTCTGGGAGCAGGACAGGCGCCAGTTGACGGACGGGGCTTAGTGTTGCGGGATGACGTTTACAGGAGGAGGTCGGAGGCATGTTCGGTCCAAAGGCGATGAGGGGATTCTTCGGAGGTGGACACAGGCCGGGGTTCGGTCACGGCCCACGGCGGGGACGGATCTTCGAGAAAGGAGATCTCAAGTACGTCATCCTCGCCCTGCTCGAAGACGGGCCCTCCCACGGCTACGAGGTCATAAGGAGCCTGGAGGAGAGATCTCGCGGGTTCTACTCTCCCAGTCCGGGCTCGGTCTATCCTACTTTGCAGCTGCTCGAAGACATGGGCCACGTGACCTCAACGCAGCGGGACGGAAAGAAAGTCTACGCTATTACGGACCAAGGCCGGAAGTTCCTGGAGGAGAACAGGCGCTCCGTCGAGGACATCTGGGGCAAAGTAGGAGGGGGCTGGGACCCTGGTGTCGCCGCCGAGCTGCACGAGATCAGGCACGATCTCGTGGATCTCGGTAAGCTCTTCGGCCAGAGGATGCGCGAGGGAGGAGTGGATCGCGAGAAGCTGGCCCGCATCAGGGAGGTGATCTCAGCCGCCACACGGGAGATAGAGACTATTTTGCGGGACGATACCGGGGGTACGACCAACGTCTAGGGCGCATTTTACGAAGACGGATTCCACTCCGAAAGGCAGGGGTCGCGCTCGTTCGTAGGAAGGTAGACAAACGTCGCCGAGGACGCCACCCATCCGCCTGCCGGGTTGAACGGGAAGCTGCGTGAGCGGCCAGAAAGCACCCCTGGCTTGACGCTCGCTTCCTCATCGCAGGGTAGCCCGGAGCCGCACGAGGCACGACAATGACCTCGTCAGGGCCTCTCCGAAAGAGAAAGGGGAAGTGGCGGTGGGACGGGAAACCACGAACGAAGCCACGGGCGCCGGTAGAGAGGATGGCCGGCAGCCACCGTATCTCTACCCCGACTACGTGGCGACACGCCTCAGAGCACCCAAGAAGCCCCTGATCATACTCCCCAGGACGCTCTCGGATACCACGGGCCCTGCGTACGGTAGCGGCCCCATAGGCGAGCTCGACGACGACCTCACCCGCCAGCATTCGGGTGAGCCTCTGGGCGAGAGGATCATCGTCACGGGCCGCGTGCTCGACGGCGACGGACGCCCTGTGAGAGGCGGCCTGATCGAGATCTGGCAGGCGAACGCAGCAGGACGCTACACCCACAAGCTGGACCAGCATCCCGCGCCTCTCGACCCCAACTTCTCGGGGGCGGGTCGTTGCCTCACCGACGAGGAGGGGCGCTATCGCTTCGTGACGATAAAGCCTGGGGCCTACCCGTGGAAGAACCACGAAAACGCCTGGCGCCCCGCGCACATACACCTCTCGCTCTTCGGCTCTGCGTTCAGGAGCCGCCTGATCACACAGATGTACTTCCCTGGCGACCCGCTCTTCGAACACGATCCGATCTTCCAGTCAGTGAGAGACGAGAAGGCGCAGCAGCGTATGATCTCATCCTTCGACCTCGAAACGACGAGGCCGGAGTGGGCTTTAGGCTACCGCTTCGACATCGTGCTCGAAGGCAGAGAGGCCACCCCGATGGAGAACCACCGATGAGCCCTGAGCCCACCCCTTCCCAGACGGTAGGCCCCTTCTTCCACAATGCTCTCCTCGACGAGGACCGCTCTGAACTCGTCTCGCCCGACCACCCGGAGGCGATAAGAATAGAAGGGACGGTCTACGACGGGGCGGGCGAGGTCGTGCCCGACGCGATGGTCGAGATCTGGCAGGCCAACAGCTCTGGCCGCTACGACCATCCCGCCGACGACAGGGAGGACCTCCCGCTCGACGAGGACTTCTCGGGCTTTGGACGCTCCGGGACCGATGTAGACGGCAAGTTCTCCTTCGTGACGCTCAAGCCTGGCCCCGTCCCCGGCCCAGACGGCCGGATGCAAGCCCCTCATCTGATGGTCTCCGTCTTCGCCCGCGGTCTACTGAAGCGACTAGTAACCCGCATCTACTTCCCCGACGAGGAAGAGGCGAACGCCTCTGACCCCGTGCTCTCCTCCATCGAGGACCGGGAGCTTCGGAGGACCCTCGTCGCCGGTGACGAGGGAGGCGTGCTGCGCTTCGACATCCGGCTGCAGGGCGAAGGGCAGACCGCCTTCTTCGCGCTATAGAGATGGAACTGTTCAGGCCGATCTTCGTCCCCGAGAGGTTCAGGGAGGCCCTCTCGGGAGAGGCGTGGCTCCGGGCGATGCTCGAAGCGGAGGGTGCCCTTGCGGTCGCAGGGGCGCGGGCCGGTCTGATCCCCCACGAAGCGGCAAAAGCTATAGTCTCCTGTTGCGACGCGGACCGCTTCGATGCTGAGGAGATCGGGAGACGAGGACGTGCCCAGGGCAACCCCGTACCGCCGCTCGTCCGGGCTCTCACGGAGGCGGTCTCCGAGGTCTCGGAAGATGCGGCCAGCCACGTCCACAGAGGGGCCACGAGCCAGGACATCATGGACACGGCGGCGATGCTCGTCTGTCGGCGCTCTCTCGGCATGATCCTCACCGAGGTAGATGGGATCTCGGCCGCCTGCGCCAACCTCGCAGATACCCACAGGGACACCCTGATGGCGGGCCGCACGCTGCTCCAGCAGGCGCTCCCGACGACCTTCGGCCTCAAGGCGGCAGGCTGGCTCGTCTCTGTGCTCGAAGCCAGAGACGGGCTACGCGACGTGCGCGAGTCCGGGCTGGCTGTGCAACTCGGAGGCGCGGCGGGGACGCTGGCATCGCTCGGTCCTGCGGGCACGCGGGTCCTCCGTGAATTCGCGCGGGAGTTGGACCTCGTGGAGCCGATAGTGCCGTGGCACACGGATAGATCCAGGATCGCTGAGATCGGGGGCGCCCTCTCGCTGGTAGCCGGCGTACTCGGCAAGATCTCACAGGACGTCATCCTGATGGCCCAGACGGAAGTGGGGGAGGTCGCAGAGCCGGCGGGAGAGGGACGAGGAGGCTCCTCGACGCTTCCCCACAAGCGAAACCCCGTCCTGTCTGTCACGGCTGCCGCGAGCGCCAGAAGAGTGTTTGACCTATCGCACACCCTCCAGGCGGCGCTGGTAGGGGAGCACGAGCGGGCAATAGGTGCCTGGCACTCCGAGTGGGAGGCGCTCTCCGACGCTCTCGCCCTCACCGGAGGAGCCGCCGCCGCCGTCCGCGAGGTGACCGAGGGATTGGAAGTACGTTCGGAGAAGATGCGAGAGAACCTGGAGTCCACTGGAGGACTGCTCCTCGCCGAGAACGTGACCACGATCGCGGCGGAGCATCTCGGGCGTCTGAAGGCTCACGACCTCGTCGAGGCGGCCGCACGTCGTGCCATCGAAGGCGGAAAGCCTCTGCGCGAAGAACTGTTGTCCGGGCTCGGTGACGTTCTCTCCGAGGAGGAGATAGACGACGCGCTCGACCCCGCTGGCTACCTCGGGTCGGCAGGGGAGTTCGTGGACCGGGCTTTGAAACTGTATAAGGAGAGCGGGTGACCGAAGAAGCCGTGGCGGAGCTCGACTACCTCCTCGAAGGGTCTCAGGACGCGCCTGTTCTCGTGTTCTCCAACTCATTAGGCACCACGCTCGGGATGTGGGACGATCAGGCGCCAGCTCTCCGGGAGCGTTTCCGCCTCTTGCGCTACGACCACCGCGGCCACGGGGGCTCGCCCGTTCCACCCGGTCCCTACAGGATAGAAGACCTCGGACGCGACGCGCTGGCGATGCTGGACGACCTGGGGATCGAACGCGCCTCCTTCTGCGGCCTCTCTATAGGGGGAGCGGTCGGCATGTGGCTCGCGAGCGAGGTCCCCGAACGCATCGAGCGTCTTGTACTCTGCTGCACCGCACCCCGGTTCGACTCCGACACTTACGACGCCCGCGCCCGCAAGGTCAGGGCCGAGGGCATCGGCTCTATCGCCGACGCCGTACTGGAGCGCTGGTTCACACCCGAGTTCCGCGCCGCCCGTCCCGAGACCGTCGAGTGGGCAGGGCGTATGCTTCACGCAACCCCCGACGAGGGATACGCGGGTTGCTGCGAGGCACTCAGGGACGCCGATCTGACGAACAGACTCAAAGATATCCACGCTACCACGCTCGTGGTAGCCGGTGCGGAAGATCCCGTGTCCACCGTGGATGGGGCAGAGTCGATGAGGGATTCGATCTCAGGTGCGCGCCTCGTCGTTATCGAGGGGGCTGCGCACCTGGCGAACGTCGAGCAACCAGAAGCCGTGACGCGGGAGATCCTGGCCCATCTGGAGGAGGTAAGATGACCTCGGAAAACCAAGATCGCGGGGTGCAGATCCGTCGCGAGGTTCTTGGCGACGAGCACGTGAATCGCTCCATCGAGCGCACAACGGAGCTCACCGCAGACTTCCAGGACTTCATCACGCGGTATGCGTGGGGTGAGATCTGGGCCCGCCCGGGCCTGGACCGCAGGACGCGAAGCTGCATCACCCTCACCGCGCTGGTCGCGCAGGGCCGCCTGGACGAGCTCGGGCTGCACGTGCGCGCCGCCATCCGCAACGGCCTGACGGAAGGGGAGATAGGAGAAATCTTGCTCCAGTGCGCCGTCTACTGCGGGGTACCGGCGGCCAACTCCGCCTTCGCCGTCGCCCAGCGCGTACTCTCGGATCTCGACGAACGTCCAGGAGAGAACAGGTGATGAGCCAGAGCGCGGAATGTTCAGCTCGGATATCTCCTTCCTCGGACCGAAGGAGCCGTAAATGGACGACGTCGGGCACGACCGTAGGATAGGCGTCCGGGCGAGAGCCGCGAAGAAAGCGAGGAACGATGCGCACTCAGGTAGGAATCGTCGGGGGTGGGCCTGCGGGGTTGCTGCTCTCGCACCTCCTGCACCTTGAGGGGATCGCATCCGTCGTGCTCGAGCGCCGCAGCCGCGAAGACCTGGAGACGACGGTCAGGGCCGGCGTACTCGAATACGGCACGGCCGAGCTGCTCAAGGAGGTCGGCGTCGGAGAGAGGATGGAGAGAGAGGGCTCCGTCCACCACGGGATCGAGCTTCGCTTCGACGGTCTCGGGCACCGCATCGACTTCGCCGACCTCACGGACGGGCTCTCGATCACTATCTACGGCCAGCAGGAAGTGGTGAAGGACCTGATCCGGACCCGCCTCGAAACGGGCGGCCAAATCCTGTTCGACTCAGAAGCCGAAAGCGTCCACGACCTCGACACCGATTCGCCGAAAGTCCGCTTTCTCGCTGACGGCGAGGAAGAGGAGATCTCCTGCGACTACGTCGCGGGCTGCGATGGCTTCCTCGGGGTCTGCAGGCCCGCGGTCCCGGAGAGAGCTCGCACGGAGTACACCCGTACCTACCCCTTCGGCTGGTTCGGCATCCTCGTCGAGGGGCCGCCTTCGACTAAGGAGCTTATCTACACCCTCCACGACCGCGGCTTCGCGCTGGTCAGTACGCGCTCACCCGAGATCCAACGCCTCTACTTCCAGTGCGACCCGCACGACGACACGGAGGAGTGGTCTGACGCGAGGATCTGGGACGAGCTCTCAGCGAGGCTGGCCACCCGCGACGGATGGGAGCTGACCGACGGCAAGATCTTCCAGAAGGACATCGTGCAGATGCGCTCCTTCGTCTGCGAGCCTATGCAGTACGGGAGGCTCTTCCTCGCAGGAGACGCCGCGCACATCGTCCCGCCGACCGGCGCCAAGGGGATGAACCTGGCCGTCGCTGACGTCAGAGTCCTCGCCCGCGCGCTCATAGAGTTCTATGGTTCGGGAGACACAGAACTACTCGACGCATACTCCGAGACCTGCCTCAGGCGCGTGTGGAGGGCGCAGCGGTTCTCGTGGTGGATGACGTCCATGCTGCATCGCTTCGACAGGAGCGACCCTTTCCAGCTCAAGGTGCAGCAGGCCGAACTCGACTACGTGACGAGCTCGCGCGCCGCGGCGACGACCATAGCCGAGAACTACGTGGGAGCGGCGCTCGGTTAGGGCTGCGCTTCGAAGAACACAGCCAGCGATGGCCTTCGTCTCTGCTGCTCATGCGCAGGCAGTCAGGTAGCATCCCCCACCCTCTATAATGGCTGGTGTGTCGAAGGAGATGGACAATCCGGCGGCTAGAGGGACGATCAGCGGAAAGACGCAACTTTTGGCCTTGATCGGGCAACCCGTAAGCCACAGCCTGAGCCCCGCTATGCACAACGCCGCCTTCGTCGAAGACGGCCTCGACTTCGTCTACGTCTGCCTGGACGTGGACCCCGCAGAACTGCCCGCGGCGGTGAGGGGTGCACGGGCTCTGAAAATGCGGGGCTTCAACGTCACGATGCCGCACAAGCGGGCGATGGCCGGGCTCGTGGACGAGCTGGACGAGGGAGTCCGCATCTCGGGGGCGGTGAACACGGTCGTGATCGAAGACTCCGGGCTGCGCGGCTACAACACGGACGGGGGCGGGATGGTGATGGCCTGCAACGAGGCCGGCATCGAGCTCCCCGGCCTGAGCGTCCTGCTCCTCGGCGCTGGCGCTACCGCCGCCGCCATCGCCGTCGCCTTCGCCGACGCCGGGGTCGGTGAGCTGCACATCGCCAACCGGAACATCGGGCACGCAGCTTCGCTGCGGGACGAGCTGCGCCGGAGGTGTATGAAGGATGTCTCAGCCCATTCTCTCGACGCGCTGGAGGAGACGCTCCCTCATACCGAGCTCGTCGTCAACGCCACCCCTCTCGGGATGAAGGAAGAGGACCCGATGCCTCTACCGTCCGGGTACATTCGGGAGGACAGGACATTCTGCGACGTGGTCTACCGTCCGTGGAAGGAAACGCCGCTCGTCAGGCTTGCACGCGAGCGGGGCGCCCTCGCCGTCGCGGGCGACAGGATGCTTCTCTACCAGGGAGTACTGGCGCAGAGGCTCTGGACGGGGCGCGAGCCGAACGTGGAGGCGATGGACAGGTCCATCTCCTGAAGAAGGCGCCTACCGCGGCAGGACGGAGCCTTCATGCTCATTGCTGCTGACGACGAGGACCGGCCGATCAGCCCGCTTGAAGACGTGCTCGGAGAAGCCGGCCCCGAATATCCTCTCGAACCACGGACGCCTCTGGCCGCCGGTGACGATCAGACCCGCGTCGAGCTCCCTGGCGAGCCTGAGCACCTCTCGCTCCGGGTTCCCTTCCCTGTAGTGGGAAGCGGCGACAATGCCGCCGAGGTCTTCGATCCGCCACACCCGCTCCTCCAGAAGCCTGAGACCGCGTATCTTTCTCCGGTCGAGCATGGCCTCGTTGCGCTCCCTCAAAGAACCCCGCGGATAGGGAAGGTCGAAGACCGTGAGTACGA
>CADDZK010000150.1 GCA_902812425.1 Actinomycetota bacterium | reverse complement strand
CGTCGGCACGTAGTAGAAGAGCAAGAGGATGCCCGTGAGGAACTGCAGCGTCATAAGGAAGAGGGTTGTGGTGCCCAAAGCGTACATCCAGGCCCCTCTCTTAGGCGCCGGGTGGTTTAGGAAGCGCGCCAGCCCCGAGACCACGCCGGTGCGGTCTTCCACCCAGCCGGCCACGAACCGCCCGGCCTCCGCGGTCCGGGATCCGATCTTTCCCATCGCGCTCATCGCCTCTACCTCCTCACAAGTCTCGTCGGGCCTTTGTCGTCCCTCCCTTGCGGTTCGTCCCCGCGTTCGGGACCCGGGGTTCGCCGCCGAGGGCTCGACTCATCGTCGGTAGTCCAGCCGCCGGTGAAGAACTCGATGCCTTCCTCCGCCTCGTGGTTGCTCCTGCTGAACATCCATACGTCGCAATTCGCGTCCCGCGCCCGCGGGACGACGAGCTGTTCGAGCGTACCTGTGCCACTGGTAACTAGGATGGGTAGTGTCATGGCTCCTCCTACCCTCATGGCTCCTCGTAACCACACAAGAAGCCGAACTCGTCATCACGTCGGCCGGGTTTCCTTCGTCACTACTACAATGACGTAACGCGTCGGCAGAATGTGACAGAGGGCATCGATGTCGTACAGCGAACACCAGGACGAAACCGCGGTATGGTAAAGGGATAGCGCGGACGTCGGCGCGATCGTAGGTGAGGGCAACCTTGGAAGAGACTTAGCAAGCTGATGTAGCCCATGGCACCTATGAGGACAAGCAGGAATCCCTGGGAAGGTAGTTCTTCGCGCACGTGTGTTCGATCTCGTTGTCATCACAGTGGTGCCCAGGCATTCCCAGTCTGGCATGGTTCTCTTCCGAGGAGACGAGGATGACCCGTAGATTGTTCTCTGAAGTTCGCTG
This sequence comes from Actinomycetota bacterium, assembly GCA_902812425.1. Taxonomy (GTDB): domain Bacteria; phylum Actinomycetota; class Rubrobacteria; order Rubrobacterales; family Rubrobacteraceae; genus Rubrobacter_D. The sequence continues at coordinate 8,253 of CADDZK010000150.1, read as the reverse complement.
TAGCAATCTCCTGGTCCCTAAGCGTCGAGCTGTAGCCCTCGGCGTGGATCTCGCTGCTAATCAGCGATGACTCGATGCGGCACTTGGCCCCGAAGCTCACGATTGAGGATATCGAGAGCCAACTCGATGATCTTATAACTAGAGTAGCGACAGATTAGCTATAGCCTAATCGCTGGCGGCAAGTTATCGATGCGCAGCGAAGTCTGCTTCGTGGTGCCTTACCAGACAGTGGATCACGGTATGCTGATTAACTGCTAGGCACGCCTTCCTCGTGCGCAGGACCGGAATGAGTGCTTTTGCCGGGTTGACGACAGTTTGACGACAACGCGCCCGAAACAAGGGGCGACGGTGCGCAACATACAAACCGCAAGACCGGCTTATCTAAGCGATTTCTGCAACCTTGCGCAACGATCAGCAACGTATAGGCCCTAACTGAAAATCATGGCGTCCCCGGTTCGAATCCGGGTCCCGCCACTTCTTGAAATCCTGCAAATAGCTGGAAAAGAAAGAGCTCCGGTCGCGTACCCGGGGCTCTTTGCAACAGCGCGTCAACAGCTCGTCAAACAACGCTTCTTCTAGTGCAGCAGTGGCTGCATCTTGCATGCCGTCTGTGGCGCGGGTGTAGATGGCGAGGATCATCCTGATGTCGGAGTGTCCCAGCATCTTCTGGGTGGTTGAGGGGGTGAACGCCTTTTTCAGCGAGCGTAGTGGCGAACGTGTACCTTAGGGAGTGGATCGTGCACCCTTCATTCGCGAGACCGGCTCTCTCTAAGAGTGGCTGAAACTCTCACGGCAGTAGAAATTCCCGGCGTTCATGGGTTTACCCAGAGTGTTGGGGAACACGAGGCCGTGATCTTTCCACCGCTGGCCGATCTGTAGACGTTCTGCGTTCTGGTACACCTTATGCGCGCTGAACGCGTTCAGCGCGCGATGAGTTAGTTTCAGGGCGCGTCCGGCAGTCCGGCTTTGGTGCCTTGAACGTGCCGTCTACGTCCAGAGAACGCCGCACTGTCAACATGCCCGCGTCCAGATCCACGTCCGTCCATTTGAGTCCCAGCAACTCGCCACGTCTGAGCCCCGTGTGGATAGCAACCATGTAGAGAGCCTTGAAGCGATTGTCAGAAGCTGCTTCGAGCAACGCCTTAACCTGCTAAGGGCCGAGCGCCTTGGATTCTTTAGCGGCGCCTGCGGGTGTCTTCAACGGTCTAACGCAGTCAGTGGGATCATGGTAGATAAGCCTGTCAACAACCGCCGCCTTGGGACGATGAGGCCGGGAGTGGCACGGAGCTGTCTGTTATAGGAACATGTTGAGAAGATAGTGTGGTGGGGCTGCAAGGAGGAAAGGGATGCCGCGCGAGCACGTCATAGACATAGATCCGTCCAAGCCCCTCGGCGAAGAGCCGGGGACGGGACACAATCGTTGGCACGAGGCCATAGAGCCAGTGGTGGAGGTCGATCCGGGGGACACCGTAGTCTACGAGACCCGTGATGCCTTCGACGGGCAACTAAACGGCCAATCCACCTCCGAAGACGTCGGCAACCTGGATCTGGGACCGGTCCATCCTCTCACGGGACCGGTATACGTAAAGGGAGCGGAACAGGGGGATCTGCTCGAGGTCGAGCTGGTCGCGATCGAGGCTGATCCGTGGGAGCAGTGGGGTTATACGGTAGAGGTGCCGGGCTTCGGCTTTCTACGCGACGAGTTCCCGGATCCGTACGTCGTCCATTGGCGCCTGCACGGCAACGAGTACGCCGAGTCTGAGCAGCTTCCAGGCGTCCGTATCCGCTGCAACCCGCACCCAGGCACCCTGGGCCTAGCGCCAAGCACCGAGTTGCGCCAGCGCGCTACCGAGAGGGAGGCCGACGTCGCCCAGCGAGGAGGGTTCGCCCTACCGCCCGACCCGGACGGTGCCGTGCCGGCCGAAGAGCAGATAGCCAGGGAGGCGCTAAGAACGATTCCTCCCCGCGAGACGGCCGGGAACATAGACATCAAGCAGATCTCGCCAGGGACCACAGTACTGCTGCCGGTGTACGTTCCTGGCGGCCTGGTTTCGACTGGGGATGTGCACTACGCCCAGGGTGATTGCGAGGCCTCCGGGACTGCAATAGAGGTGAGATCGCGTGTGCACCTGCGGTTCGGGATCAGAAAGGGAGAGGCCGCAAGAAGGGGCATACGCGATCTACAGTTCTTCCGAGACGATTACTTTACCCGCCCGGAAATGGCTGCCCCACGTCGCTTCTTCGCCACTACCGGCATCAGCATACGCAAAGACGGTACTAACGAGAGCGAGGACCTGAGCCTCTCAGCCAAGAACGCCCTGCTCAACATGATAGATCACCTCGAAACGAGGGGTTTTACTCGCCAGCAGGCCTACGCACTGTGCAGCGTTGCGGTCGATCTGCGCATCAGCCAGACCGTTGACGTACCCAACCTGTTGGTGAGCGCGTTGCTTCCACTGGATATCTTCATGTGACCTTTTGGTCTCAGCGCAGGAAGAGCCAGACGCTGGCGGCCACTCCGTAGGCTACTATCGCGCCTCGCAGCATGCGATCGCTTACCCTCCTGGCGAGGCGTGCCCCGACCAGGCCTCCCGCAAGCGATGCCGCCCCGACGATCGCTGCGGCGCCCCAGGCCACGGGCGTCAGCAGGGCGAAACCTAGCGCCGCCGTGACTCCGATAACTAGCTGCAGCAGCGCTTTGAGAGCGTTCAACCGCTGCAGCGTGTCGTCGAAGAAGACGCCCAGGAGGGCGAGGACGGCAACGCCCAAGGCCGCCCCGAAGTATCCGCCGTAGACGGCCGCCAGCGTTTGGCCCACTAGAGAACCGATGCCGGGACGCTCATGGGTGCCGGCACGCTCTCCCACCCAGCGTCCTATCACAGGCTGTGCCGCTAGCAGTGCACAGGCGGCGAGGACCAGGAATGGCACGATGCCCTCAAACGCTCCTTGCGAGCTGATCAGGATCAGCCCTACGCCGGCGATGCTGCCTAAAGCGCTGACCACAGCCAGTGCCGCGATGCGCCGGCGCTGTCCGCGAAGCTCCCTACGATAGCCCCAAGCACCCGTAATGTAGCCAGGAGAGACGGCCACGTTGTTGGTGACGTTGGCGATCAGCGCAGGGTAGCCGATGGCGACCAGTGCGGGAAAGGTGACGAGCGAACCACCTCCGGCGGCAGCATTGATGGCCCCGGCAACAAAGCCGGCGAGGGCGAGCAGCACCAGCGCTCCTCCGCTCAGATCTATCATGAACGGATGCTGCTCATCGGGGCACGCTCTCGATGGGCCTGATAGCCTTGGCGGCAGGTCTCTTGCGCACGGGCATCTCCTTCCAGCAAGTAGGCAGGTACGAGGATCGCTTTCGTACTCATGCTAGCATTCAAGAGGACATTGGTTTCACGAGATCAAGGAGGCTATAGGGCTATGAAGCTCTACCAAGCTGAATGGTGTCCCTTCTCCCACCGCGTCCGCGCCAAGCTTACCGAGCTCGGCATCGATTACGAGCTGGTCAACGTCCCAGCCTCCTCGAAGAAGCGCGGGGACCTTGAGAGGGTGGCCGGGACCACAGCCATACCCGTGCTCGTGGACGGGCAGAAGGTCATATCGGATTCGGACGAGGCGCTCTCCTATCTGGAGAAACAGTACGAAGCGGAACCCGATGAACTGGAGTTGCACCACAGGGAACTCTCGCCTACTGTTTACGGCACGCTTCCGTTCGGGGTCGAGGAGGCCACAGAGCGGCTACGCGAGGCGCTTGCGGAGGCGGACATCGAGGTGCTCCAAGAGTTGGATCTCTCCTCTGCCCTTGGAAGAGAGAGGCCCTACAAGGTCCTGCTCGCCGCGGATGTGGAGTTTCTGCGACTAGCCGCCGAGGCCAATCCTGGAGCCGCCACGCTGGCACTGTTGAAGATCGCCGTTTACGCGGAGGACGGCTCGACCCGAGTGGATGCCGTAGAGCCGGAGAAGGGAGCCGGCCAGATCCGCGACCCCCAGCTCAACGATAGGGGTCTCGAACTGCGCAAGCGCTTCATAAAGACGATAAAGGGTCTCGAGCGTGCAGACACACAAGGGTATGAGTCGCAGAAGAGCTAACTGTCACCGCCTTAGGGATCTTTCATTCCTCCGCAACTCCCTCCCCCTAGGAGCGGCGGAATGAATCAAGGATGAGTAGCGCAGGTGCAAGGAGTAGTTTCAAGGACTCTTAACGTCTGCTGCAGACCTTCTCCCTGGCCGGATCATCTGCGCCACTTGAAGGAACTTTGGGGGCTCTCAACGACTACGGAACTCGGGTTGCCCGCCACGTTCCCAAGTGAACGCGTAATAGGAGCACCTCACGTGGTCGAGCGAGAGCTCCGCAAAGTATCGACCTCCGCCCGTGGCGCGCTAATATGGAGAGAGCATAGGCAGAGACGCGGTCTTCTAGAAAAAGGGTGACAGATCACGGTGAGCAAGGCAGGAGAGCTGATCTATGAGCCATAGCATTCGCTTGCTGATCGCTTGTCCCGACCACAAGGGGATAACTGCGGCCATCTCCTCTTTCGTCGAGGCTCACGAGGGCAACATCGTCAGGATCGATCAGTACCTAAAGCCTCCGCCCAGCCGCCGCTTCTTCCTCAGGATGGAGATCGAGGGTGAAGGCTTCAGCCTAGGCAGAGAGGAGTTGGCAGACGCTTTCGCACCGCTTGCCAGGGAGCACGACATGGACTGGCGCTCCTCATACTCCGATGAGCCCAAGCGCATGGTGATAATGGTCTCCCACTACGATCACTGCCTCACCGATCTCTTGTGGCGTTGGGACACGGGCGAGCTCGACGTACGGATCCCTCTTGTGATCTCCAATCACCCGGATCTCGCCCCACGCGTAGAGGCCTACAGCATTCCCTTTCATCACCTGCCTGTAACGCCCGAGACCAAGGTAGAGCAAGAATCAAAGGTCCTTGAATTGTTGGCTGACCATAACGTCGATTTCGTGGTGCTAGCCCGATACATGCAGATCCTTACGCCGCGCTTGCTAGAAGCCTATCCCGATCGAATCATCAACATCCACCACTCCTTCTTGCCAGCCTTCGCCGGAGCCAGCCCCTACCAGCGGGCCTACGAGCGGGGGGTGAAGGTCATAGGAGCCACCGCCCATTACGCTACAGAGGAGCTCGACGCCGGTCCCATCATCGACCAAGACGTGGTAAGGGTAAGCCATTGGGACGAGCCCGATGATATGGCCCGCGTCGGCCAAGAGGTGGAGCGTAGGGTTCTGGCCAGGGCTGTGCGCAGGCACAGTGAGGACAGGGTGCTGGTGGACGGGACGCGCACCATAGTGTTCGTGTGAGCTAATGCTCTATCTCGAAGCACTTGAAAGAGCACCTTCTATCACTGCCATGCTGCTGGTCTTAAGATTGCGTCTCGCTGGTCACCACTGAGGCATACGGGTGTCTTTCAACGACGGTGGAAGTCGGCAGGGAAAGATCTGCGCTGGGGGCGGCGTCCGCTTGAAAGGATTTTAGTAGCTTTGGAGGTTTCTGGTGCTCTAGGTGTCGCTGATGTCAGCCGACCTCGGAGGCGCGACCAGCCGCGTCCTCCAGCGCTTCTAAGGCTTGCGCCTGATTCATGCCGGTGCTCCTGATCAGGTCCACGGCCATCGACCGAACCTGGCCTACGAGCACACTAGTTGCGAGGTCGTGCCTCTCGTTGAGTGTCTGTGTAGCATCGCGCGCCGCCTTCAGCGCAAACCGACGGGCGTCTACTGGCTCCTCGTACTCCTCCAGGTAGCTGGCCAACGCCCTCACCGCTCGAGAGAGATCAAGCACGGCCCGCGCCAAAGGCTGCGGAACGCTATCCTTGCGCCTTACGGCATTGGCTGCGCCTCTGGCCAACACACGCGTGTTGATGACGGCAAGCTCCAACCTGACGCTGGCATCGGCGTAGAGTTCCAGATGCTTGAGCGACCGGCGTCTGGTGGGGGAGAGCCGGGCGGTCTCATGCCCGGCGGCTAGGACCTCGTCGAACCCCCTTACCTCCTCGTCCAGCTGACGGGTTCTGTCGAGCACCGCCTCGGCCAGCTCGAGATCACCTTTCCTAAGGGCCTCGGCTATATCTTCCAGTGCGGTGGCAAGCTGCTCGAAGATGGGCTTCGCTGCTCCTTCAACCAGACGCTCCGGATTCATCGGGAACAGATGGTTGATCGCCAGAGCGACCCCGCCCCCTACCAAGGCATTGAAGAAACGATCGGGAGAGAAGCCCGATTCCGGCGGCTGGACTAGAACCACCAGGATCGCCGAGATCGCGGCCTGATTCACAAGAAGCGTTCCCTCTCCGAACAGCACGGCCGCCGCCATCGCTAGCGCTACCACGACGCCTATTTGCACTGCGCCAATGCCGATAATCCGGACCAAGAGGTCCGCGATCCCGAGGCCGATGGCGACACCCAAAGCTATCTCAAATGCACGTCGTCCCCGCTCGCCCAGCGACAAGCTTAGCGTAACGACCGCCGCAATCGGCGCGAAGAATGGCTGTTCGTTGCCGAGCACGAACTCGGCGAGTAAATAGGCGATGCCTGCGGCGACCGACGCCTGGAGGATCGGCCAGACGTTTTCCTTCAGGCGCCTTACTGCCGCAGTGAGACGGCGCCATACACTGCCGTAGGAACTCCTGTCTCTGAAGAAACCCAATCTCGCTCTTGACAGCCGCCCCTACATCACAGACCAAGTAGTCACGTTTATGGCAACCAATATACAGTAAAGTGCTTGAAGAAGTGTCGCGGGTACGCGGCCCGAGCGTACGGATTCTGCGAGGTGTGTAGGGGATCTTAGAGCACACGAAGCTGGCACCCGCTAGAGAGGGGAAGGATACGCCGTCGATTCATTCCGCCACAACTCTCTCCCTTAGGGGTGGCGTAAAGAGTCGCAGTCGGTCAGCGCCCGTGCAAGAAGGCGTTTCAAGGTCATCTAGACCTTGCAGCGAATCTTCTCCATCGCTAAGTATCCTCTGCCGTTTGAGGGATTTTAAGATGGCTTCAAAGTAACCAGGGGAACCGTCCTGAAGCCCGGCTAACTACTTACTACCTAATCGGACCCACCGAATAGCCTTCGCAAAGATCCTTTAGCCCGCTCGCTCTCCAGTTCTTCTCGTAGCCGGTTCGCTTCTTCTTGCAGTTTGTCCGCACGTTCGCGCTCCTGGCGGTGCCTCTCTCGCTCCTGCTCTAGCTCTGCCAGCAGATGCTCCCTCTCTTCTCTCTCGGCACGCCGCGCACGATCTAGGCGGTTCCTTAGATGGCCTACCTGCCTGTGTAGGTTGCCCAACTCGTCTAAGAGGTCTCGGAGCATCTCCGCAGACTGCTCTGTGGATTCGTCCGTAGGGCCCTCTGCTGAGGGGTCGTCAGATACCAGCTCGTCTACGGCTTGCTTGGAGACCTTCCACCGACCGCTCTGCGGGTCCTGCTCCCCTTCTATCTCTCCGGTTTCGAGTTTCTCCAAGAGACGACGTTGGGCGATCTCAAGAATTTGAGCGGCCTCTGGGAGTGTGTAGAAGTCCCTTCTTGGCATCGTTTCTGGTCTATTCCTGAGCCTATTCTGATACCTGCCTATCCCGCAGATACCCATACTAGCAGAACCATTGTCTTGCATCGTTCCTTTCCACCGCTCCTTAAGGAGCGGTGGAAATAGTTAGGGACAATCGGCGCAAGTGGAAGCAGCTGTGTTAAGTCTCAAGGCTAGCCCGAAGATCGACCAGAGGCGGCGCGATGGCTTGATGGACGTCTCACGTGGTTTTACAGGACCATAGGTTTAAGAGTACCTCCACTCGCCTTCTCTTTCGTTCGCGTAAGATCATTATCTGGTCACTTCATTGTAGAGTGTGCTCATGACTAACAAACTGCGCTTAGAACAGCATATCGAAACGATCGCTCGATGGATCATCGGGTCCGAGCGCATCGTCGCCTTCACGGGCGCAGGTATCAGCACCGATTCCGGTATCCCAGACTTCCGCGGTCCACAAGGGGTATGGACGCGGCGTGACGCCGGGCTGCCCGCGCCACGGTGGCGGGTCTCGCCGGGTGAGATAGAGCCAAACGCATCCCACCTGGCCCTCGTCGAGCTCCAGCGGCTAGGTAAACTCGGGTTCCTCATCACCCAGAACACGGACAACCTCCATCGCCGCTCTGGCATCCGCCCTGAGCTCCTTGCGGAGTTGCACGGCAACGGACAGCTGATGCGCTGCCTCGATTGTGCCCAGCTCTACGCCAGGCATAAGGTGGGATGGGAC
>CADDZK010000149.1 GCA_902812425.1 Actinomycetota bacterium | reverse complement strand
GGGGATTCACCGTCCCCCAGAAGACGGTCCTGTCAGGGTTCTCGTCCCTGAGCTCGGCGCAGCGCTGCCAGGGGGAGAGTCCGTCTTCGAAGAGGTCCGTCAGCGGCAGCGGCATGGCGACGAGCATATCCGTATCCGACTCGTCGAAGACCATGCGGCTGATCTCGGCCGTACCCAACTCCTTGAGGAACTCGTCTGCCGAGAGCTTTGGCTCATCCTCTGGCGTAAGGACGTTGTGGAAAGCGAAGAGGTGCTGGCGGAACAGCTCGCCGGCGTTCCCGAGGACGTTCGAAGCATCGAAGTTGAAAGGGTGGGCAACGCAGTCGAAGACCAGTACGTCGTCGCCTATCATGCGCTCTCTCCTCTCAGCCGCGCCTCGCGCAGCGGTGCGAGCCTCTCAAGCGGGAGCCTCAGCTTCTCGCGCGCCGACTCGCTCATCCTCTCCGGTGTCCACGTCGGATCCCAGATAACATCCACCTCGACGCTCTCTACGCCGGTCAGAGCCCCGACCTCCTCCTCGACCATCTCAAGCAGGCGAGAGGCGAAAGGGCACCATCCCGTCGTAAGTACCATCTCGATCTTTACGCCGCGGGCATCTATACCGATGGACTCGATCAAACCCATATCCACGACGCTGATCCTGCGCTCCCTGCAGCAGGGGTCGTAGCAGTTGTCCAGGGCTCCTATCACCGCCTCCCTGCTCGGCGGGACGGCACGACCTGCTACCTTCTCCACGTTCCTCCTCTCCCAGAGGCCCCACGCCTCCACAAAAGACAATCGCAGGCTACTCCCGGGGGGATCCAGGGTCAACCGCTTTAAAGCGTCCACCCGCTACGATATACTCAGCGCCCGAAACGGGCCGACGTAGCTCAGAAGGTAGAGCAGCTCACTCGTAATGAGCAGGTCAGCGGTTCGAGTCCGCTCGTCGGCTCTCTATTTTTCCTGCAAATCCCGTAAAAACGAAAAGCCTCCGACGTTCGTGACGGGGCTTTGGCAGCAGTAGGGCAGCAGTAGCTACCTCAAAGCCTCGTCCATACCCTCTGCGGTAGCGCGACCCATCGAAGGTATCCAGTGAGAGTAGCGATCGAGGGTTAGCTGTATGGAGGCGTGGCCGAGCAGATGTTGGACTAACTTCGGATGCGGGCCGCGAAAGAGCAAAAGGGTAGCGCAGGTGTGCCGGAGATCGTGTGAGGGTATGTCAGGTAAGCCCGCGCGGCGCGGCAAGGGTTTAAAGTAGTGATTGACGATGTTCTGGGCGTCGAGGGGAGTGCCCTTGCCCGCAGCGAAGAGGAGCCCAGAATCATCGTAACCGGTCGCCATTAGCTTCTCCTCAAGCTGGCTCTTGCGGTGGCTCCTGAGGGTTTCTACAGTCTTCAGGAGCAAGTCTATGGTGAGCCTGCTAGCGTTCTTGGGCTCGCTGAATACTAACCCGCCACCCCCATGCATCCTCTGTAACTGGCGGCTAACGCGGAGGGTTCTGGCCTCCAGGTCCACGTCGGACCAGCGCAGCCCCAGCGCCTCTCCCATCCTGATCCCCACGGTGAGGGAGAGGACGTAGAGCGCCTCGAACCTCACCCCGCGTGCCGCGTCGAGAAAGGTACGGGCCTCCTCAGCGTCGAGCGGTGTGATCTCCTCCTGCCTGACCTTCGGAGGGTCAACCCTTGAGGCGGGGTTGAACGGTATCAGGTTGAACCTGACGGCCTGCTCAAGGGCGCGATGCAAAACGGCGTGGATGTAGCGGACGCTTGAGGGCTTGAGGCCGTCGCGGAGCTTGGCGGCGTAGAGGGACTGGATGTGGGCCGCCGTAAGCCTGGAGAGCTTGAGCCTCCCGACGGCAGGGGAGATGTGCCGCCTGATGTGCAAGTGGTGCCGAAGCGGGGTACACACATAGCCAATCTATCGATCCGTTATTGCCTACTAAGGCTGTCGTCCGAGTATCGCCTATCAAGGCATGGTACTCGATGCGCAGACCAATCGAGTTACCTCCCCGTGATGGCCGTACCGATGGGCGAAAACGCTCTTCCGTTACTAGCGGAAGTAGCCAAGCTTTTTGGCATGGTCAGCCGACACGCTCGGGCTTCTCGTGCTCCTCCCCTTGCTCCTGCTTTGGACTCTGCGGGGTTGAGGTCTTAGGTACGGCTGCTTCGGCCTCCCGCTCGGCGAACCACTCATCTCCTTCGATCGAGAACTTCGGGGTCGCCTGCTCCATCCACCCCGGCATCCACCACCCAGCGTGGCCGAGTAGCGACATGATTGCCGGCACGAGGACACACCGGACGACGGTCGCATCGACTGCCACGGCAGCCGCCATCCCCAAGCCGAACTGCTTTATGGTGGGGTCGCCGTTGATGACGAACGCGAGGAAGACGGAGACCATGATCATGGCCGCCGAGGTGATCACACGCGCCGTCGAAGCGAGGCCGTGGACTACGGCCTCGTGCGGATCGTTCGTCTCTTTGTATTGCTCGCGGACGTGGGTCATCAGGAAGACCTCGTAGTCCATGGACAGACCGAAGAGTATCGCGAACATCATCAGAGGCACGAAGGAGACTATAGGGATGGGTCCTTCCAGCCCGATCAGGCGAGCAGTCCAGGCGTGGTCGAAGGCGAAGCTGACGACGCCGAAGGCGGCGAGGATGGAGAACACGTTCATGATCACCGCCTTGAGCGGCACGAGCAGCGAACGGAACGCGAGCAGGAGCAACAGGAACGAGAGGACGAGCACGATCCCTATGACCAGGGGCAGCTTGCTGGAGATCTCGCTCGCCAAATCGATGTAGCTCGCGGTCGTCCCGCCGACGTCCGCACTCATCTGCTTGCCCTTTGTCCCTTTCGGGATGACGTCGTCGCGAAGGGTATGGACTAATGTCTCCGTCGCGCGAGAGGAGGGCGCGGTGGTCGCCGTAACAGTGTAGACGGCCGCATTGCCCTTCTTGTTGACCAGCGGGTAGGTTACCTTGTCCACGCCCTTCGTCTTCTGGAGATCCGTGCGCAGGTCCGTGAGCCGCGGGTCTGAAGCCTTCGACTCTAAAAACCTTTCCTTGTCGTCCTGCCCGGAACTCTTCTCCTTCTGTGCGGCTTGCTGTTTGACCTGCTTCTCTATGGACTTGTCTTCCTGGGCCTGCTTCTGTTCGGCCTGCTGTTGGATGGATTTGTTCTGCTCGTCTATCTCTTGCTGGGCTTGCTGTTGGATGGATTTGTTCTGTTTGTCTATCTCCTGTTGGGCTTGCTTCTGGACGGCTTTGTTCTGCTGCTCGATCGCCTGCTGAGCAACCTGCTCGATGGCAGCCTGTCCCTGAGGTCCTACCTTCTGCTCGGCTTGTTTGGCCTCGGCTTGGATCTGCTGTGCCGCTTGCTCCTGCTGCTGTTTGGCCTCGGCCTGGATCTTTTGCTCGGCTTCTTCTTGCTTTTGTTTGGCCTCGGCCTGGATCTTTTGTTTCGCCTCTTCTTGCGACTGCTCGGCCTGCTCTTGTATCTTCTTGTCCGCTTTGGCCTGCTGTTTGGAGATTTCCTGCTGCGTAGTTTTCTGCTCCTGGTTGCGGAGCTTGTTTAGATCGGTCTGGTCGTTGTGGGCCGGTTTGCTGAGGCCCACGGCTATAAGCATCGGTCCGTTCGATCCTGCGCCGAACCCCTCGGTCATCGTGTCGTAGGACTGGCGGGACTGTGTGCTCTTGGGCAGCGCCCCGATGTCAGTCTGACCGAGGTGGAGGTACCTGACGGGCAGAGCGAGGATAACGAGGACACCGATCCCTACTATTAGAGCAGACCAGGGATGTGCGCCGACGAAGACCGCCCAGCGCGCCCAGCCGTGGGGTCTCTCGTCGTGATGTTCTCTGACACCTGGCAGACGCAGACGGTTAATTCGGAGCCCGAGGAGCCCGAGTATTGCGGGCATAAGGGTGAGCGCGGCAAAAACCGCGATCAGCACCACAATCGCCGCCGTATACCCGAGCGTCGTTATAATGGGTATTCCGGCGGCGGCGAGAGAGAGCAGTGCGATGATCACCGTCCCTCCGGCGAAGAAGACGGCACCGCCTGCCGTCGCGGTGGCCCTGGCGACCGACTCGCGCGGCTCCATACCCTCCGCAAGATGTTGGCGGTGACGGGTCACTATGAACAGGGCGTAGTCGATCCCGACCCCGAGCCCGATCATCGTCGCCAGCGCCGGCGCTGATGTCGGCACCTCCACTCTGTGGCTGATCAGGGTGATGATACCAAGGCCCGTGGCCAGCCCCACGATCGCTGTGAGGATCGGAAGCCCCATCGCGACGAAAGTCCCGAAAGTGAACAGCAAGATGACGACCGCCGCAGCAAGCCCGACGACCTCGGAGAGGTGGGTGGAGGGCTTGGAGACCTCTTTGCCGAGATAACCGCCGGCGGCCGGCTTGAGCCCGGCCTTCTCGAGCGGCTCATCGATTGCGATGATCCTGTGTGCTTCGTCTACGCTGAGCTCCGATGGACTATCCTTGAGGTTGAGCGAGATGAAGCCGATCGTCTTGTCTTTGTTGAGCTGATTACTGGCCTGTTGGCTGAAGGGTCCCACGGCTCCCGAGACTGCCTTGTCGGAGGCGTAGGCTTTGGTTACGTTCTGGATTGCCTTCTTGTAGCGGGAATCACTGAGCTTCGCGCCATGCGGAGCGTGGAAGGCGATCGGGACCGAACCGTTGGCTTGGTCGGGGAACTTGTCGCTCAACAGGTCGCTGGCAGCCTGGCTATCTGTCCCCGGCAACGTGAGGTTGTCGCTCGTCTCCTGACCGATTCTCTGGGCCACCGCAACGACCCCTATAACAGCTACCAGCCATACCAGGAAGACCAGCACAGGATGTCCACTGCAGAAGCGGCCGATGCGGTAGAGGGTAGCAGTCATAGGGGCCCCTTTTCGACGCTAGAGTTCTTCGCTGCGGGGTAATGAAAGGTAAGAACCAACCACACCCCGTCATGTGACGGCCACATCGTACTCTTGGATGGCGGACAGCGTATCCCCCCGATGGACTATCTTTGTAGTTACTTAAGAGTTGCTAAGTGTTGCGGATTCAGTTAGCCAGGATTGTGACGCTCTGTCCCTTCCTCTTATCCTGCTTCACCTGGTGGGTGGAACGGTGAACCCTCTAGCACCTGCCAAATCTTATTTACACAGGACCGGCGACGCGTAATCCTCGGCCTCCTGATACCACTCTGATACCACCGGGAGCGCAATACGGTGCAACGGCTCGCAACCCGGAGCAGAGAAAACCGCCTACAAATGCGGGTTTTGCAACGCTAGGCAACCCCCTGCAACACCTGATGGATCACTCGTAATGAGATGAGGTCAGCGGTTCGAGTCCGCTCGTCGGCTCTCCCGAATCGACTTAGATAAGCCGATTGCGCAATAAAATGGTGTGCCCCGGTTCTGGTCTTGGGCTTTGTACACCAGCCGGTACACCAACCCGAGCGGCGATTGTCTCCGACGGTTGTAGCCCCGCGAGTTCCTACCCTTGGGAACCCGTCGCTGCTGGCTTGCGAGGTAGCGCATCGCCAAAAGAGAAGAACAACGCCATCGCGCTACACGAGCTCTGAGGGTGTGAGCGGGGCAAGATGAACCTCGCCTGGATACCCACGGCAGTCATCGTTATCTTCGCTGAGAAGAGCCTTCCTGGCGCCCATCGTGTTCGCTCTTCTCCTAGACGTAGTGATAGAAGGTGGCAGCCTGATGTTGCTAGTGTGAGGGCTCTGTTCAGGCGCGAACTCTCGGGATGGGGCCTATGCGCTCGTCGCCATATATTCCGTAGTATGTCAAAGGGGTCTTCTGCGAAGTCGAACTTCGACTTTATGGAGTTCTGAGAAGTTCGGCATCTTACGCGACGAACTCGGGCGGGATAAGATGCCCCCGATGGTGCAGGATCGCCTTAGACACCCGTACCCTCGTCACATAGTGGCCGAAGGCGCGGCAACCTACCATCCATCCGCGTAGAGTGACCCGAGACGGGAGGGACCGCCGGCGGAGGGAACGAGTTGGAAGCGGTTGCTGGCGCTGGAGGTCTCGGCCTTCGGCTTCTTCGGGTATAGAGGTGCAGAAGCACCTCAAGGGCATCAGCTATCCGGCAAGCAAGGAGGACCTTGCCTCCACAGCAGAGGGCAACGGTGCCCTCGGCGACCACGTCGAGCAGTTAAGGAACTTGCCTGACCAGCAGTACTCAGGCCCCGACGACGTCCGACAGGCGCTAAAGCGGTCTTAGGATTTAATGGAGATGTACCGCCCCCTTGACCGGAAGATACCTTTATGAGCCAGTCAGCGGACGCCGATAGCAACACGTACTCGGCCTCCAGGGGGATGGGCCTCATCGAAGTCGTCGCCATAGGCATCGGGGAATGGTCGGGGGTGGCATCTTCTCGGTCTTAGGTCTCACGGTCCAGATAGCGGGCGATGGAGCCTACCTGAGCTTCGTCGTAGGGGGCTTATTGCCCTGGCCACCAGCTACTCCTATGCCAAGCTCTCGGTCTAGTATCCGTCGCGCAGGGGTACAACGACCTCCTTAGACAAGGCCTTTGGCGTGCCAGTAACGGCGGGTGCGCCGAATGTGTTATTGTGGCTCGGGTACTTCGTGATGCTCTCACTCTACGTCTACGCCTTCGGCTCCTATACGGCATCGCTCTTTGGTGAGCAGGCCACAAGCCTTTTGCGCCACATCCTCTCCAGCGCGGTGATCGTTGGCTTCGTTGGCCTGAACGTGCTTGGAGCGGCGATCGTGGAAGGTGGAATCGTACCTGGTCTACTTCAAACTCGCCGTACTCGTCTTCTTGGTCATCTCAGGATTGTTCTTCGTGGATACGGCCAGGCTAGCCCCGGGCGCCTTCAAACGAATCTCCTCGATGGCTTTTGGAAGTCTCGTGGCCCCAGCCTGAGATCCAACACGATCACGCCAGATTTGAGCTCCTATGCCAGGGCAACCACACCTGGTTCCTCAGCAACCTCTCCCCAAGTCTCTATACCATGTCTTTGGAGCGCCTCAGCTAGTGCGTGCCGGAACAGCAAGCGATCACTGGCGATCAGCAACTTTATCCGAGCGGGCTCCTCGGACACCTTGTGCTCCTTCATCGCTATCTCCGGCGGCGGACAATCCTTTACTATGCGGCCGAGTGGAACGAAGTGTCTGCGAATCCACTCGTGCAGAGGTTCCCGAAGTCCGGAGGGAGCTACAGCATCAATACCTAGATAAGGGTGCCTATGCCTTTCCGGACAATCTACCCATTACTTCTCGGCTACTGTCGCCGTCTCTCCCGCCGCGGGCCTGCTCCCGGTCCACCGAAAGGAGGGTCTTGAGATCTCCGGCGATCTCTTCCAGGCTCCTGGCGACGTCTTGTATGCCCTTGCTATGTACATAGCGGTCATCCTGGTAGATAGTGGGCTTGAGGTTCCATGTGGCCTCGTAGGACTCCCTGGCCAGCCCTTTGTACCGGGCGGTCACTAGAATTCCCCCTTCTAGTCCCTTCTCCTTAAGGAGCGGGAGGAGGCTCTCGAGATGATCCCAGTAGCAGGAGATCTCGGCTCCCGGTGCAAGGAAGTCCAGCCCGTCCTTGAAGTAGGTGAGATCCGATATGATGGTGCCGTCAGAGCTCTCGACGGGGGAGGAAAACTCGAAGGTGATATCCTTTGCCGCGCCCTGGCTGACGTTGCGCACAACTATGTCGACCTCCGGGAGCCTGCTGTAGTCGTCATCCACTATGACCTGCGGGCGCCCCATGGCGGTGCGTTGCGCCTCGGTCACGTGGAGCATCCGATCATAAGAGGTCGCCATCTGGCGGTAGAGTTTAATCATCACGTAATAGCCGACTGCTATGACGATCACGAACACGAGGTTGGTCCCCGCAGAGAGCAGCTGGGCAATGGTGGATATGCTCATAGGTGTGATATCCCCTTTGTGGACGATCGTTGTTCCTTACGCCGTTCCCAGCCCAGCTCGTCGCCGTGGAGATGGTCACGGGCGTAGGCCTTGAACACCTCTTCGGCGGAGGCCTGCGGAAGATCCAAGAAGGCCTTAGAGCCGAGCCTCTCGGAGAGGTCGCTGATTGCGCCGCGCAGCATGATGGCCTTCAGCCGTACCCGCGGCTGGAAACCTTCGCTGCCTGCCCGTTTAGATAGATGCACGAGGTAGGGCATGACCGAAGGCAGCGAGAAGCGCCCCTGCGTGTTGTGGAAGTAATAGGTGACGGGGAACTGCACCAGGTCACCTTCCACGGCGACCACCCGTGCAGCCAGCTCTCCGAGCACCCTTGCCGCCTCCTCTGCGCCTACCCGCTCCACTGCTGCGTTCACCTCCGCCTCGGACTCTCTAAGCAGAGTCGCCTCGCGGGCCAGCGACCGGCGTCTGCTTAGGGCAGGATAGATCGAAAGCACCCATGAGAGAGCAGCCGTGAGCAGCGCGAATCCGACCAGGCCCTCAAGCGGAGCCAGCATCCGCAGAGCGCTGCCGGCAGGCACGATATCGCCATAGCCCAAGGTGGTGAGTGTTACCAAAGAGACGTAGAGGGCATCGAGGAAGCCTCCCTGGGAGGAGGAATCCAGTCCCGTCTGAAGCACGAACCCTTCAGGCAGATGGGGTAAGTAGAGGAGCGCCCATCCCACCCACATGAGGGAACTCCAGGTCGCAATGACGCTGAGGAGGGTGAAAGGTCCGGCGAACTCTAGCGCTACTGCACGGTGGGCGGCGATCCGCCTGAAGCCTCTCCACACGAGCCGCATCACCGAGCGGCTTAGCACGCCGCCCCCGCTGGGTCTGAAGAGCTGCTGGAAAACATCGCGCAACCCTGCGGCGATTAGCGCGATGCCTAGCAATGATACGAGGGTGCCCACCTACGCCTCACTCCTCAGAAGGGTCTAGCCTTCCTGCTGCCTGGGTATAACGGAGATGCTGCCGCCACGCTCCAAGACGGCGTACTTAATCTGCTCCATTCTCTCTATACCTTGTGTTGAGCGCGCCTGCTCAAGAATGGCTTCCCTGTCTATGCGGGCCTTCTCGAGCCGATCGTCTATTACCTCGCCGTCCTCTATCAGAACTAGCGGCAGACCGTTGACCCACCTGTCAAGCCCTCTAGAGCGGTGGGTCAGCGTAGTCATAAGAAGGTCGATTCCAACGAGCGTGGTGATGACAAGAATGGTGTTGGTGACCGAAAAGTCGCTGCCCAGCAGGCCCT